>JBGTKE010000030.1:0-11740 GCA_041744775.1 Hyphomonas sp.
CGCTCGCCATGATGTTCTCTGGCCGGTATGGCGACGAAGCGACGCTCTACCGCCTCGCCGGACAACTCGAGAAAGAATGTCCGTGGAAGGACAGACAACCGGTTGTTTGGAACTGAGGGCGGCACAGTATCGGTACAACGAGTTAGAGACGCTGTTTGGGTTCCTCCAGAAGTCGCACCCGCGTGAGCTTCAGAGGATAAACTTCGACAAGTCCGCATTCCCCGCCAGCGTGCCGACCTTTTTGTCGACATAGGCGGCCGTGATCGTGAAGGTCTCGCCCGCCTTGTCCGGGGCGTCGAAACTGATTTCGTCGAGCAGGCGTTCGAGGACGGTCTGCAATCGCCGGGCTCCGATATTCTCGACCGATTTGTTGACGGCTTCCGCGAGGTCGGCGAGCCGGTCGATGGCGGCGTCCTCGAATATCAACGTCACCTTCTCTGCGGCAAGCAGCGCTTCGTACTGGCGGATCAGGCTCGCCTCGGGCTCGACCAGGATGCGGCGCAGGTCGTCGCGCGTCAGCGGCTCGAGTTCGACACGGATCGGCAGGCGGCCTTGCAATTCCGGCAGCAGGTCGGAGGGTTTCGAGACGTGGAAGGCGCCGGAAGCGATGAAGAGGATGTGATCGGTTTTCACCGCGCCGCGCTTCGTTGACACGATGGTGCCTTCGATCAGCGGCAGCAGGTCGCGCTGCACGCCTTCGCGGCTGACATCGGCGCCGCCGCGTTCCTTGCGGGCAGCGATCTTGTCGATCTCGTCGAGAAAGACGATGCCGTCCTCTTCCACCGCGTTGAGAGCTTCGCGCACCACCTGTTCCTCGTCGACCAGCTTGTCAGCTTCTTCCGTCAGCAGTGGCTTGTAGGCCTCCTTCACGGTCGTCCGTACACGTTTCATGCGCCCGCCCATCGCTTTGCCTAGCATTTCGGACAGGTTGATCATGCCCATCGAGCCCTGCTGGCCCGGCAGATCGAGCATCTGCAGCGGGTTGCCGGCGGTCTCGGCGAAATCGAGATCGATCTCCTTGTCGTCCAGCAGGCCGGCACGCAGCTTGGTGCGGAACACGTCGCGGGTCGAGCGCTGGGCCTCGGCGCCCACGAGGGCGTCAAGCAGGCGATCTTCCGCCTTGTCCTTGGCCGCCTGGGCAACGCCGGCGCGCTTCTGCTCGCGCACCATGCCGACGGCGGCCTCGACGAGATCGCGGATGATCTGCTCGACATCTCGGCCGACATAGCCGACCTCGGTGAACTTCGTCGCCTCGATCTTCAGGAAGGGCGCATTGGCGAGCCGGGCAAGGCGCCGGGAGATTTCCGTCTTGCCGACGCCGGTGGGCCCGATCATCAGGATATTCTTCGGCGTTATCTCGCCGCGCAGGTTTTCCGGTGTCTGCTTGCGGCGCCAGCGGTTGCGCAGGGCGATCGCGACCGCGCGCTTCGCCGCGTTCTGACCGACAATGTGGCGGTCGAGTTCGGAAACGATTTCGCGGGGGGTAAGCTGGGACATGTAAAGGGTCTCGATTTATCTCGGACTGATATGGGAACCGTCCATAAGTCGGGGTAGTCTACAGGCTGTTTTATGGACGGTTTATGGACTGGCTTTCACGCAGGTTCGGGCGGAAAAATCCGCGCGGCGAGTCCCGACTTCGGCACCCAGCCGAGCACCCAGCGCCGCGCGGTGTGCCAGCCGCCGCCGAGCAGGATGATGCCGGTACCGAGGAGCAGCGTCGTCGCGATGAAGGTGGTCGAACCGCCGCCGCCGATCGCGTCGACCACCTGTCCGAGCGCCAGCCAGAAGCTGAGGAGGCTGGAGACGACCAGCGCCCGCCGGTTCAGCGCCAGCGACAGCAGGCCGAGGCCGATGAGGCTGGCCAGCAACAGCATCGCTTCAGGCGTGCTCGGAGCGGCGTTCGGCGCGCCCATGATCATGCCGCGAAGGCCGAGGATGATCTGCGGCGCAGCGGCGACGTGCAGCCAAAATGCGTTGTCCGACAAGCGTGTAATCCGGCCGGGGTCCTTCTGGTCGAACCAGATGGCGGCGGCGAGGGTGGCGAAGCCGATGATGACCGACAGCAGTCCGCCGAGGACAAGCCCCGCATTGCCGAAGAAACCGGCGAAAGTGTAGGCGGCGGCTGCCACCGAGACCGCCATCAGGAACATGCAGAAGGGCAGGCGGAACCGCAGCCAGGCGAGGGCGGCCGCCGCGCCGCAGCCGATGAAGGTGCCCATGCCGGTATTGCCCAGCGTGTCCCAGGCTTGCGTCAGGCTGGTGATCGTCTCGGCATTCGCGCCAGTCAGGCCGCTGGCGATCATGCCGAAGGAGAGGCCGGAATACAGGGTGAAGATGGTGATCGCCGCCATGCTGGGCAGCAGCATCCGGCGGCGGCGCCCGAAATATTCGGCGAGGAGCCACATCACGCCGGCGACCGGCATCAGGATGAGGGCGCCGAAGGCCCCGGCATTGTTGCCGGTGACCATCGACCAGAAATTCGGGCCGAAGAAGAGACCGGTTATGGCAGTGAGGCCCATCGCCAGGATGACGATGCCGATGGTGATGAAGATGTCGTTGAAATTGTTGAGGAAGCGCAGGTTCTCGGTCTGCTCCGGCATGGCCCTGGTGACGGGGTCGGCGCGGTTGGCGAGGAAGGCTTCGAGACGGCTGGCCTGATCGCGGGTGAGGATCCCGGCGTCGGCAGCCGCGCGGATGTCGGAGCGGTCAAACATCGAGGGTTTCCACCGTGATATGCCCGTTGGTGTATACACAGATGTCGGCGGCGATCTGCATGGCCTTGCGGCCGATCACTTCGGCGTCGCGCTCATAGTCATAAAGGCCGCGCGCAGCGGCGAGGGCGAAATTGCCGCCCGAGCCAATCGCGACGACCGGGTGTTCAGGCTCCAGCACGTCGCCCGAACCTGTGATGACGAGGGTGCTCGTCTTGTCGGCGACGATCAGCAGGGCTTCGAGTTTCTGCAGGTAGCGCTCGGTGCGCCAGTCCTTGGCCAGTTCGACCGCGGCGCGTTGCAACTGGCCGGGGAACCGTTCGAGTTTCTGCTCGAGACGCTCAAACAGGGTGAAGGCATCGGCGGTCGCGCCCGCGAAGCCCGCGAGGATCGTGCCGTCGGCGATTCTGCGCACCTTGCGGGCATTTCCCTTCATGATGGTCGGGCCCATCGAGACCTGCCCGTCGGAAATCATCACGAGCCTGTGGTCTTTGCGCACGGCGATCACTGTGGTGCCATGCCAGGGCTGGCCGGAATTTTCTTGCGTTGTCATGGCTTTGAAATTGGCGGAGTTGGCCGGGCGGCGCAAGGCGTCGCAGCTAGATGTGGAATTGTGACAGTTTCGTCATTGAACTGTCACACACGGCTCCTAAGGGAAGGATGGGGCGGCCACAGGGTTCGACATGTTGCAACAGCTCGGCCAACTGCCCATGGGCTGGCTGCTGATCGCCCTGATCGCAGTGTTCGGCTCTGCCGCCTTCTTCATCGGCCGTGTTCGCGCGGAGCGGCTGCTGTTCGCGACGTCGGCCCGCATGCACTCGCGCCCGAACTATCACGGCTACTACGTGGCGATGTGGGCGACGATCCCGGTGGTCTTCGTGGCAATCACCTATGCCATTTTTGCCGAGGACGTCACGCGCAGCCAGCTATCGCGGGAATTACCGTCTTCCTTTGCGCAGCTGTCGCCGTCGGAACTGCAAAGCTATCTCGAATCGGTGAGGATGGCGGCCGGTACGACGGCGAGCGCCGGGGCCGACCGGGTGTTTCAGGCGATCACCAACCGCTACCTCGAACTGCGCGGCTTCCTGAACGCCGCGACGCTCGTGCTGCTCGGCTTGCTCGCTGCGGCGGGAATCTTCCTTGCGCAGCGGCGCTTGAAGCCCGCCTTCCGTGCACGGGCATTTGTCGAGAACGGCATGGAACTCGTGTTGTTCCTCTGCGCCGGAGTCGCGATTGCGACGACCGCAGGCATCGTCCTGTCGCTGCTCTGGGAGAGCCTGCAATTCTTCCGAGTTGTTTCCGTCTGGGACTTCCTCACGGGCACACGCTGGAACGCGCAGACGGAAGCCGAGTTCGGCGCGCTGCCACTGTTCTTCGGGACATTCATGATCGCGCTGATTGCCATGCTGGTAGCGGCGCCGATCGGCCTCTTCTCGGCGATCTTCCTGTCGGAATATGCGACGCCGCGCGCCCGGGCGTGGATCAAGCCGATCCTCGAAATCCTCGCCGGCATCCCGACGGTCGTCTACGGTTTCTTCGCGTTGCTCGTGGTGGCGCCGGCCATCCGGACCGCAGCAGTCTGGATCAACGAAACCGTCATCCGCCTGGGCCTCGCGAGCGAGCCGATCCTCGCTGCGCAGCCGACCAGTGCACTGGCCGCAGGCCTGGTCATGGGGATCATGGTCATCCCGTTTGTCTCGTCGCTGTCGGACGATGTGATCAATGCGGTTCCGCAGACGCTGCGCGATGCGGCCTACGCACTCGGCGCCACGAAATCGGAGACCGTCAAGCAGGTCGTCGTTCCGGCGGCCTTGCCGGGGATCATCGCGGCGCTGCTTCTGGCGGTGTCGCGCGCCATCGGCGAGACGATGATCGTGGTCATGGCCGCCGGCAAAAGCGCGCGTATATCGATGGACCCGACCTCGGATCTCACCACGATCACCGTGCAGATCGTGTCGCTGATGACCGGCGAGACCGGCTTTGACGACCCGAAGACGCTGTCGGCCTTCGCGCTCGGCCTTGTCCTGTTCATCGTCACTCTCGCGTTCAACGTCCTCGCCCTGCGCGTCGTCAAGAAATACCGTGAAAAATATGACTGATACAGCGCGCACCTCGACCCCCAGCGCGGCTGCGGCCAAGCGCTTGAAGCGCCGCCGCGCCGCCGATGGCCGGTTCCGGTATTATGGCTTGACCGCAATCCTCGTTGCGCTGGGCGCGCTCGCGGTGCTCGTGCTGACCATCGGCTCGCAGGCGCTGTCGGCGGCGACCTATCACGTCGTGCACTACGACATCACGCTCGATCCTGCGGTAATCGCTCCGGAAGGGTCGAGCACCCCGGAAGACATTTCCCGCAATGTCGAGGGCTTCTACAGCCTGGTGCGTGACAACCTGCTTGAGACCTTTCCGGAGGCGGATGTTGACCGGTTGTCGCGCCGCGAAGCGTCCGATCTCGTGACTCGTCTTGCCGTGTTGCCGGCCGCACGCAAGGTGGCCACGAGCCCTGAACTCATCGGCGGAAAGATCACGCTGACGGCGCCGCTGAATGACGACCTCGACCTGTACCTCAAGGGGCAGGGTGTCCGCGAGCGGAAGATCAAGGCCGGTCCCATCGGCACCGTACAGGCAGAAGCTGGCGGGACTTACCGCTTGTCGGGCCCGTCGGCGTTCGACGGTGTGGCGGCCGCGTTGGCCGTCGCGAGCGCAGATCGGGATGATGACGCTGTCCAGATGGATGTGCTGCTGACGGCGGGCGTCTCGACCGGGCGGCTGACCGATATCGCGCCGGGCTCGGCGCGCATGGAGTTGCTGACCGGCCGGGCGCAGGACTTTGCCAACCCGCGACCGACGGCGCGCATCATCATCTCGGCCGAGAGCGAGCGCATGATTTCGGACCGGCAGATCGCCTGGGTGCATGCCCTGAAGGAAATGGGCCGGATCGACCGCGTGCCGCGCTGGACGCTGTTGACCAATTCCGACAGTACCTATCCGGAACTGGCCGGCGGCCTGTCCGCCATCGTCGGGTCGCTGCTGACCATGCTGATTACCGCCCTGGTCGCAATGCCCATCGGCATTCTCGCAGCCGTCTACCTCGAGGAATTTGCCCCCCGCAACCGGGTGACCGAGTTCATCGAGGTGAACATCAACAACCTCGCGGCCGTTCCCTCCATCGTGTTCGGCCTTCTGGGCGCGGCGCTCTTCATCATTTTCCTAGGCATGCCGCGGTCCGCGCCGCTGGTCGGCGGCCTGGTGCTCGCGTTGATGACGTTCCCTGTGGTGATCATTGCCTCGCGCGCCGCGCTGAAGGCGGTGCCGCCGTCCGTGCGCTCCGGTGCGCTGGCGGTGGGTGCCTCGCAGATGCAGACCGTGTTCCACCATGTCGTGCCGCTGGCGGCGCCGGGCATCCTGACGGGGGCCATTCTCGGCATGGCACGCGCGCTGGGTGAGACTGCGCCGCTGCTGCTGATCGGCATGGTGGCCTTCGTCGGTGATGTGCCAAAGGGTCCTACGGACGAGTCCACCGTGATGCCGGTGCTGATCTATAGCTGGTCTAACAATGCCGAACGGGCTTGGGAGCCGTTGACGTCGGCGATGATCGTGATCCTGCTGGCCTTCCTTTTGCTGATGAACGGCCTCGTGGTATTCCTGCGGCGCAAATACGAACGGAGATGGTGATGGATACGAGCCCGGATGCGACTGCGATGATGGATGACAGCCTCACACTCCCGCGCACCTCTGACGCCGCGCCGCGTATCGATTGCCGGAACATCAAGGTGTTCTACGGCGAGGCGCAGGCGATCCATGATGTGTCGATGACTTTCCCGGACCGGGCGGTGACGGCGCTGATCGGACCGTCCGGCTGCGGCAAGTCCACCTTCCTGCGCTGCCTCAACCGGATGAATGACACGATCGAGAATTGCCGGATCGAGGGCGAAATCCTGATGGACGGCGAGAACATCAACGACCCGGACGTCGATCCGGTGCTGCTGCGCTCGCGCGTCGGCATGGTGTTCCAGAAGCCGAACCCGTTTCCGAAATCGATCTATGACAACATTGCCTACGGCCCGCGCATTCACGGTCTCGCAAACGGCCGCGAGGATCTCGATGCCATCGTCGAGAAGAGCCTCCGCCGGGCCGGCCTCTGGGAAGAGGTCAAGGATCGTCTGACCGCACCGGGCACCAGCCTTTCGGGCGGCCAGCAGCAGCGCCTGTGCATCGCGCGCGCGATTGCCGTGCAGCCGGAAGTGATCCTGATGGACGAGCCGTGTTCGGCGCTCGATCCGATTGCCACGGCCCGGATCGAGGAGCTGATCGACGAGCTTCGCAACCGTTATTGTATCGTGATCGTGACGCACTCGATGCAGCAGGCGGCGCGCGTGTCGCAGCGCACCGCGTTCTTCCACCTCGGCAACCTGATCGAACTGGGCGATACCAACCAGATCTTCACCAACCCGCGCGAGAAGCGCACCGAAGACTATATTACCGGCCGGTACGGCTGAGCGAGGCAAGCATGTCAGATCACATCGTTTCTGCATATTCCGAAGAACTCGAGCGGCTTTCGGCCGAGATCATGAAGATGGGCGGTATTGTCGAGACGATGATCATGGATGCAGGCCGCGCCCTGGCGGCGAATGACCTTGAGCTTGCCAAGGAAGTCGTGCTGCGCGATCCGCTCGTGGATGCCATCGAGTCCGATGCGGAGCGCCAGATCGTGTCGCTGATCGCCCGGCGCCAGCCGATGGGCCACGACCTGCGGATGATCCTGTCGGCGATGAAGATTTCCAGTGAACTGGAGCGGATCGGTGACCTGTCGAAGAACATCGCCAAGCGCGCGCAGCGCCTCGACGAGAACGTCAATGCCGAAATGCGCAATGCGATCACTCGGATGGCGCAGCCTGTCTCGCGGCAACTGAACAACGTACTCAATGCCTATGCCAGCGCCAACGCCGACAAGGCGATGGCGGTCTGGGAGTCGGACGACGATATCGACAACCACTACAACTCCGTCTTCCGCGAAATGCTCACCTACCTGATCGAGGATCCGCGCCGGATCACAGCCGGCGCGCACATGCTGTTCATGGCGAAGAACCTCGAGCGGATTGGGGACCACTGCACGAACATTGCCGAGTTTGTCTATTACCAGGTCGTCGGAGATTACCTCTCCGAACTCGAACGGCCGAAACTGGACCAGGTTTAAGCCCGTGACGGGCCGCGCCAACAGAATGGAGCCGACCCAATGAAACCTTATGTGCTGATCGCAGAAGACGAAAAGGCCGTATCGGAACTGCTGCTCTACAATCTCCGCAAGGAAGATTATGACGTGAGCATTGCCGGCGACGGCGAAGAAACGCTGATGATGCTCGACGAGCGCACACCGGACCTGCTGCTGCTGGACTGGATGCTGCCGAAAGTCAGCGGCATCGAGATCTGCCGCCGCGTGCGCACGGGCGGGGCGAACCCCAACCTGCCGATCATCATGCTGACGGCGCGCGGCGAGGAGAGTGACCGGATCCGAGGACTTGATACGGGTGCGGACGATTATGTCACCAAGCCGTTCTCGACGACCGAGCTGATGGCGCGGGTGCGCGCCGTGCTGCGCCGGATCCGGCCGGGGCTGAAGGAAGACCGCATCACGGTCGGCGATATCGAGATCGACCGGGTGGCGCACCGCGTGGCGCGCAAGGGTTCGGACATTCATCTCGGCCCGACCGAGTTCCGGCTGCTCGATTATTTCATGCAGCACCCAGGCCGCGTGTTCTCGCGCGAGCAGCTGCTGGATACGGTGTGGGGCTCGGATGTGTATGTCGAGGCGCGCACGGTGGACGTGCATGTCGGACGCCTGCGCAAGGCGCTGCGCAACGGCGGGGGGGATGATCCGATCCGGACGGTGCGCTCGGCGGGCTACGCCCTGCGCGAGGACTGACGGGCGCCGCGAAGGCGCCCGCCGTTTGTCGATCAGCCGAAAAGTTCGTCGAGGAAGGTTTTCAGGTAAGCGAAGCTGCGGCGGTCGGTGTCGGCATGATACTGCGTCGCGTCGCCCGTCGCGCCCACAGTCGTGAAAGCGTGCGTGGCGAGGCCGTGGGCGTGCAGCTGCCAGTCGGCGCCCGCGAACTCCTTCGTGATGGCGAGCACGTCATCGGGCGTCGCCATCGGATCATTCCAGCCGTGCTCGATCAGGACCTTCGCTTTGATCTTCGGTTGCGGGATGTTCTCGGCCGGGCGAAACAGGCCGTGGAACGAGCCGACGCCGAGCACGTCCATGCCGGCGCGGGCCATATCCAGCACGCAGAGGCCGCCGAAGCAGAAGCCGATCGCGGCCGCTTTCGACGCGTCGATGCCGGACTGGGACTTCGCCGCCGCGATGCCGCCAACGAGGCGCTTCTGCAATTCCGCGCGGTTTCCGACGAGCGGATACATCAGGCCTTCGTTTTCGGCCTGCGTGGTGCCCCGCTTGCCCTTGCCGTACACGTCGATGGCAAACGCGGCGTAGCCAAACTCCTCGGCGATGTTCTGCGCCTTCTGCTTCTCATTGGCGCCGAGACCGCCCCAGGCATGGCAGACGATGACTACCGGCGGATTGGCCTTGCCCGCAGGCTTCACGAACCAGCCTTCATAGGCCTGTCCGTCGATCTGATAGTCCACTGCGCTCATGGCGGTCTCCTCTTTTCTGGTTTCCCGGCCTCGATAGAGCGCAAAGCGCTCCCAGTTCAAGGCAAACAGCGATTAGTATGCGCTTTCTAGACTTTTTCCCTAGATGTGGCGGCATGAGTTCACCCTCTTCCCCGAAAGGAACCTCTCATGGCGAAGAAATCCACGACGACCACAGCCCGCAAGAAAGCTGCGGCTGTCGGCAAGCAAGTTGAAGCCCAGTCCACCGAAGTGGCCTACAAGATCTGGCTCGCCGGCGTCGGCGCTTATGGCAAGGCTTACGATACGGCGGTTGCCGGCGCGAACGTGCTGAACAAGCAATCGGCTGAAATGTTCGAAGACCTCGTGAAACGTGGTTCGGAAATCGAGCATGACGTGCGCGCCAAACTGGCCGCCGACGAGCGCGTAGCCGGGGCGTCGAGGCAGGTCTCGAAAACGCTCGAAACCGTCCGCGACATGCAGGTCCAGGCCCGCGACCAGTTCGACGCGCGCCTTGACCGGATGCGCGACCTGCTCGGCGTTAAGGACTTCGGCGACGTCCGCCAGAAGTTTGCCCGCCAGGTCGACAAGCTGGAAGACGAAGTGGCCTCGGTCACGTCGAAAGCCCGCGCGAAAGTTGCAGACTCCGACCTGAAGGCTCGTCTCGCCCGCCTGACGGCCGAGATCGAAGCCGTCGCCGGGGAGACCGGTGCGGAAGTTTCCAAGACGGCCAGGAAAGCGGCCCGCAAGACCAGCAAGGCTGTGAAAGCCGCGTTCGCGGCTGCGGAAGCCGCCGACGACCTGACAGAGGCGAACGGCATCGGCCCGGCGCTGGCGAAGAAGCTCAACGCGGAAGGCCTCACGCGCTTTGCGCAGCTGGCGGCCCTGAAGAAGGGTGAACTCGAAGCGCTCGACGCGAAGATCGGCGGCCGCGGCCGCGTCGCGAAAGTCGCGTGGTCGAAACTGGCGAAAGCCGCCGCGTAACGGAAACGGAGAGGGCGGGCCGGCTGGCTCGCCCTCTATCCTTTCGTCTCGTCGAAATGCCGGATCATGCGCCCCAGGGCTGCCGGACCGGTGCCGCCCATATAGGGCACCATCAGGCACATCACCTGGAACACCGTTTTGTGGATGAGGGCAGGGCCGTCATGGACCTCTTTGGTGAGTGCATCTCCCGCCAGCCAGAAGGTCAGTGTGGTGATGATCTGGTCGATCAGCGGCTCCTTGAGGCGCTTGTCGATCGTCAGCGTGCCGGCCCGTTCGAGATCGCTGAGAATGCGTGCAATCGTCTGGCGCTTTCCCGCGACCAGGCTGCGGAAGCGAACAGCAAGGTCGGGATAGCGGGCCAGCAGGCCTGCAAGGTCGCGGTAGAAGAAGCGGAAGTCGTAGATCTCTTCGAGCAGGATGTAGATATAGACCCAGTTGTCCTCGATCGAGGCCAGCCCGCCCTTCGAGCCGCGCAGGATGACGCGCATCTCTTCCTCGAACCGGTCGAACAGGGCGCGGTTGATCGCGTCCTTGCCCTTGAAATGATAGTAAAGGTTGCCGGGGCTGATCTCGAGTGCGTTGGCAATATCGACAGACGACAGCACGCTTTCTCCTTCCTCGTTGAAGAGAAGGAGGCTGACTTCAAGTATACGGTCCCGTGTTTTCATGGCCACGCGGGCAGTTTGACAGCTAAATCTGACTGTGAAACGAATTTTACGAGTAAATTTACCACGGTCTTTTTGCCGGATGGCAAGAGAACGGGAATAGACCGGCCACTGGCGGACCACCGCCGGGAGAGTCCGGGCCACCTGGGAGGAACTGGAATGAGTACACCTAAGGACGAAATCGCCCAGAATGCGGCGCAGAGCACGACGGCTCTTAACCCGTTGCTCGGCGGCATCAACCGGCAGGAATTGCTGGGCGCAGTGGCGATGATGCTGCGCTCGTCGGTGACCAATCCGGTCACGACCGCCAAGGCGGCGCGCAAGATCATGGCCGAGAACACGGAAATCCTGCTCGGCAAGTCGAAGCGCGAAGCCGACAAGAAGGACCGCCGGTTCAAGGATCCGGCCTGGGAACACAACCCGTTCTACAAGCGCGGCATGCAGGCTTTCCTCGCGACGCAGGAACACCTCCATGAGTGGGTCAGCGACATCAAGATGACCGAGTTGGAGCATGCCCGCGCCAAGTTCGTGATGGGCATGATCACCGACGCCATGGCGCCGACCAACACGCTGATCGGCAATCCGGCCGCGGCCAAGCGCGTCGTCGATTCAGGCGGCCTGTCGCTGCTCAAGGGCATGAAGAACCTCTATGACGACCTGACCAAGAATGGCGGTCTGCCCTCGCAGGTCGACAAGCGGCCGTTCAAGGTGGGCGAAAACCTCGCGGTGTCGCAGGGCGCGGTGGTCTGGAAGAAC
>JBGTKE010000031.1:0-2529 GCA_041744775.1 Hyphomonas sp.
CAGCATGATGATCCCGTTCTCGGCCTGCGCCAAGGGGTGTCGCCGCGTGAGAGAGTTCTACTCTGGAAACTAGCGTTGCATCAGCGCACGGCCGCCCGCCAGCACCAGGCCGGAGGCAAAGCGCGTCGCGCCTTCGACGTCCACCGGGCGGCGTTGCAGCATGTAATCGCCCATCTCGCGGGCGATGCCGATGGCCGCCGCCGTCAGGTATTCCAGGTCGAGCCCGGCCGCCGCTTCGCCCGACAGTGTCGTTTCGAGGTCCGTCCGGATCTCCCCCGCCACCGCCAGCATTTCCGGCGTATCGACCCGCACGCCCATCAGCGCGAGGTGCGGGGCGCCGGCGAGGATCGCCTCCTCGTTTTCGCGGGCAATGAAGCTGAAATAGGCCCGGAAGGCGTGTTCGATATAGTCTTCCAGCGAGTTTGTCCGGGCCCGGACCTCGGACAGGTGGGCCCGAAACCGGTGGGTCGAATCCTCGGCGATGGCCTGGAACACTTCCTCTTTCGACTTGAAGTAGTTGTAGAAGGTGCCGGAGGCCAGATTGGTCTCGCGGATGATGTCGCGCACCGTGGTTGCCTCATAGCCGATCAGCGCGAACACCCGCCGCGCCGCCGTCAGAATCGCCCGCCGGTTGGCCGCTTTGGTATTCGCCCGCTTGCCGCTGGTGGTCGCCTCTGCCCCGATATCTGCCATTGTGTATTGCCCTGAACTCTCGCCGGTTTTCACCCTGCACGAGGCGTCACGAGGCGTCAACTTTGTAAAGTCAGGGGATGTCTTCCGGCTTGCGCCCCGGCTTGCTCCGGTAGGGCGGGAAGGACCAGCCGAACTTCAGCGCTCCGCCCCGGATGGCGAAAGCCACCAGCGCCGCCGGAACCGCCGCCCACATCAGCGGCAGGCCCGCGAGGTCGAGCCCGGTATAGATCGCCGCTCCGGCCAGCGCCGCCGTGATGTAGATTTCCGGCCGCAGCAGGATACAGGGCTCGCCCGCCAGCTGGTCGCGCAGGATGCCGCCGAAGCTCGCCGTGATGACCCCCATCACCACCGCGATGACCGGCGAACCCGTTGCCTCCAGCGCCTTCCACGCGCCGAACACGCAATAGGCGGCGAGGCCCAGCGCATCGAGCCAGAGCAGCAGCCTGTAGCGCGACTCCAGCATGAAGGCCGTGAAATAAACGATCACTGCCGTTACCACGCAGATCACCAGGTAATCCGGGTTCGCCACCCAGAACACCGGCACGCCGAGGATCAGGTCGCGCACCGTGCCGCCGCCGACGCCGGTGAAGGCCGCGAAAAACAGAAAGCCGATGATGTCCAGCTGCTTGCGCGACGCCGCCAGCGCGCCGGTCGCGGCGAACACAGCGATGCCGGCATAGTCAAGGATCAGGATGGGGTTCATGGGCGGCGCCGGTTACGCATCATCGTCCACCATGCTGGCCGCCGCTTGCACACGCGCATCGCGCTTGCGGCGGCGCAGGACAGTGACCACGATGCCGAAGAGGACGCGGATGAGGATCAGAAGGAGCACGCCGAGCAGCGGTTCGTCCAGGCTGAAGGCCAGTGCCGCGCCGAGGATGATCGCGATGTGAAGCGTCACGATCCGGCCATAGGGCGCGAACATCTCCGCAGACGGATTACTGGTCCTGTATTCTCCGCGGCCGAAAAAATCGGCGATCAGGAAGAGCAGGCTGACGCCGGCAATGGCGCCGACGAACCAGAGCATCTGCGAAGCCGTTCCCAGCGCCCAGCCGATGAGGCTGAACGGGTCCCCCGCGCCGCCTATGCCGCCGGTCGCGAAGGCGTGAAGGAAGACGCCGTGACCGAAGCAGAACATGCCGTAATGGAAGAAGAAGAAGGGCACCATGAACACTGCCGCCCCCAGGCTGACCACGGACCCGAAGGCCGTGCCGATCATCCGGAGAATCGTGAAGGCCCCGATGACGAGGTTCTCGAGCCAGTAGAGCGCGACCAGCGGCGTGGCGCCCCAGCCGAAGGCGAACACTGCGAAGACCGGCAGGAGATCGACGGTGAGGCTGACCCAGGACAGCGGATCGCGGTAGGCGCGCGCGACCTCTGCCGGGTCGAAGAACCGCGCCTTCATTCGGCGAGCTTGCCGGTGATCTCCGGGATCCTGGCATCGACCGGCACATAGACGACATTGCGGCCCGGCGACCATTCACCCTTGGCGAAGTATTCGGACGTCATCGACATCCGTCCGTCGGCGGTCATTCGGCCGGTCGAACGCACGCGGGTGATGGTATCGTGACCCGTCACCGCTTCCTCGGCGGTCCAGCTGCCATCCTCGCCGAGATCGAAACTGCCCGTGGTGTGGAAGCCGGCGCTGGTCACGTAGACATAGTCGAGGCTGCCGGTCTGGCCGTTTTCGTAGACATAGGTGACCCCGCCATAGGAGCCGTCTTCGAGCGCGTGCCGGTTGACCATCACCCGTCCGCCGAGGTCCCAGCTCCATCTGGAGATGTCGGCCGGCCCGGCGCCCGCGTCCGCCGCCGCTTCACTGCGCCACGTCTTGCC
>JBGTKE010000032.1:0-3088 GCA_041744775.1 Hyphomonas sp.
ACGGTCAAACGGGCCATGAACGAGCTTGCCGTTGCCGGCATGGTCCGCCGCCAGCGCGGCATCGGCACCGTCGTCACCTATAACGCCTCCGCGCCCACGGTGCGGGGCAGTTTCGAAACCATGATCAACGGCCTGACGCGAATGGGGCTCGAAACCGAGGTCCAGCTGCTGGATTGCACGATCGGGCTCGCCAGCCCCGCGATTGCGGAAGCGCTGAAGTTGCGCCGCGGCGCCAGTGTGCAGCGGATCGTCCGTCTTCGCCGGCTGTCGGGCGAGCCATTTTCCTATCTCATCACCTACATCCCGGATGATGTCGCCGAAGGCTATGACGAGGCGGAACTGGCTTCTGAATCCCTCATCCAACTGCTTGAACGCGCCGGCCACGCGCCGGTTGAAGCCGAGCAGAGCATCTCTGCAACCGCCGCCGAGCCTGCTGTTGCGGCCGTACTGGGGGTGGCGCCCGGCTCGCCGCTGATGCGCATCCACCGGATCATGCGCGACGCCAGCGGCCGGCCGGTTCAGGACATAACGGCGCACTACCGCGCCGATCGCTTCGAGTATCATATGCGCTTTACGCGCGACTCGCCGAAGCGCGACAACTGGACCAGCGAAAAGTAATCTCCGGCCTATCGCTATCTCGGTTTCAAATGATATATCTTTTGAAACTGCGTGAGGTGCGATGTTCGACGCTGTCCTTCTGGGCCTGTTGCATCTGCTGGTGTTTGCCTACTGGCTGGGCGGCGACCTCGGGGCTTTCTATTCCAGTCGTTTCCTGATCCTGCCGGGTGTTCCGGCGGAGCGCCGCCTGCTGGCCCTCAAGATCGTCAATGACGTCGACATGGCTCCGCGCACGTCGCTGATCCTGACCCTGCCGACCGGGCTGGCGCTTGCGCAATCGAAGGGGTGGCTTGAAGCCGGCTGGCCAGTAGTGGTCGCTGTCGCCGCGGTCTCGGCGGTCTGGCTGGCTTTCGCCTGGCGTATCCACAATGCGCACGGCCAGGCGCCGGAAGCGTTGCGACGCGCGGATCTGGCCATTCGGTGGGCGCTGCTCCTGGGCCTCAGCGGTTGGGCCGTCGCAGGCCTTGCAGGTTACACGCCCCTGCCGCTCTTCCTGGCGCTGAAGCTCCTGATCCTTGCGGGCTGCATTACGCTCGGGCTGATTATCCGGAGGGTGCTCGGGCCGCTGGGGCCGGCGATAGCCGGACTCGCCGGTCCGGACCGCGTTGCCGCTGAAACCAGCCTGGCCACGACCCTGGGCCGCGCGCGCCCCCTCGTCGCCTGCATCTGGGCGTTGCTCATTGCAGCGGCCCTGATCGGGCTATGGACACCTCTCTAGACAATGGATGAAATGACCCATGGCCGATAACCTGCCTGCGCATAGCGAACTGCCCGCCATACTCCGGCAAATCCTGGGGCGCGACGGCGTCGTCGAAGACATCCAGGTGCGTGCGCTTTACAGTCAGGACATCTGGTCGATCGGAGAGATGGCCGCCTTCGTCGTCCGCCCGCGCTCGCTCGATGAACTGAGCCGGACGGTTGCCGCCGCACATGAACGCGGCGTTGCGCTCAACCCCCGGGGCGCCGGCATGTCGTATACGAATGGCTACACCCCCGACCGCAGGGAAGTCGGCATTCTCGATTTCACGGGTCTCAACCGGATCGTAGAAATCAACAGGGGCGACATGTATGTCACCGCCGAAGCCGGCGTGACCTGGAAACAGCTGCACGATACGCTCAAGCCGCTCGGTGTACGGACCCCTTTCTGGGGTCCGCTGTCGGGTGTGTCCTCGACCCTCGGCGGAGGACTGTCGCAGAACAATGCCTTCTTTGGCGCCGGGACTTATGGTCCGGCCTCGGACAGTGTGATTTCGCTTGTGGTAGTGCTGGGCGACGGGACGGTGGTGCGCACCGGAACCGCCGGGACAGCTGGCGCAAAACCTTTCTGGCGCCACTATGGGCCTGATCTGACAGGCCTGTTCCTCGGCGATGCCGGGGCACTGGGCTACAAGGCGGAAGTGACCTTGCGCCTGATCCCGGCGCCGGAGCATGAGGACTGGGCGAGTTTCGAGTTCACCTCGCGCGATGCCTGCGCCAAAGCCGCCGCAGATGTGGCGCGGACAGGCCTTGCCTGCGAAGTCTTCGGCTTCGATCCCGCCCTGACGCGTGTGCGGCTCAAGCGCGCCTCGCTCGTCTCCGACGCGAAGACGCTGGGCAATGTGATCATGGGACAAGGCTCGATCCTCAAGGGTCTTGCTGAAGGGGCCCGGATAGCCGCTGCCGGACGATCGTTCCTGGACAACGGGACATGGTCGCTGCATGTCGTTGTCGAGAGCCGCTCACGGCCGGGTGTGGCGGAAGACATCCGCAGGCTGAAGGCAATCTGTCTCGGGCATGGCGGACAGGAAGCAGAGAACTCGATTCCGAAGATCATCCGGTCGAACCCCTTCAGCCCTCTGAACAACATGCTCGGGCCTGCCGGAGAACGCTGGGTACCGGTGCACGGCATCGTGCCGATGTCGGAAGGCCCGGCGACCTGGGGCGAAATCGAGGATTATTTCGGTTCGCAGCAGGCTGACCTTGCAGCGCACGGTATCGAGACCGGCTACCTCGTCACGACCCTGTCTACCAACGGATATCTCATCGAGCCGGTCTTTATCTGGCCGGAGGAGATCTTTCCGCTCCATGAAGCCTCCGTTGAAGCCGACTGGCTGAAGAAGCTGAAACGCTTTGCCCCCAATCCCGAAGCAACGGCCCTTGTGAAGCGGGCGCGCCAGGACGTGATCGACATATTCGCGCGGCGCGGCGCAGCCCATTTCCAGATTGGCCGGTCTTATCCTTATGCGTCGCACAGATCGCCGGAAACACTCGCGCTCCTCGAAGCCATCAAGGCAGCGGTAGACCCGGCTGGTCGCATCAATCCGGGAGCGCTTGGACTTGGCTGACACGATCGAACGCAAGCTGGCCGCGCGCAATCCGCGCACAGGGCAAACCGATTACACGTTCCTGCCAGCCAGCGGCGAGGACATCCGGGCGGCGAGCGCGCGGCTGCGCGGCGGGCAGAGAGCGTGGGCAGGCCTCGATCTGGCCG
>JBGTKE010000033.1:0-1647 GCA_041744775.1 Hyphomonas sp.
TTCTGGTGGGCCGGCATCGCATTGTTCACGGTGTCGGTGAACAACAGGTACGGCTCGCCTGTCTGCATCCGCAGCTCGAGGATCTTCTGCCAGAGCTTGCGGGCATTGACGGTCTTCAGCACTTCGTTCGATTTCGGGCTGATCAGTCCGAAATCCTCGTCCGCGCGCACGGCTTCCATGAAGGCATCAGTGATGTTGATGCCGTGGTGGAGGTTGAGGCTCTTGCGGTTGAAGTCGCCCGAGGCTTTGCGAATCTCGAGGAATTCCTCGATTTCCGGGTGGTGGATGTCGAGATAGCAGGCCGCCGAACCCCGGCGCAGCGAGCCTTGGCTGATCGCAAGTGTCAGCGAATCCATCACGCGGATGAACGGAATGATTCCCGAAGTCTGCCCATTCTGTCCCACTTTTTCGCCGATCGAGCGGACATTGCCCCAATAGGTGCCGATGCCGCCGCCGTTCGAGGCGAGCCAGACGTTCTCGGTCCAGGTCTCGACGATATCGTCGAGCGAATCGCCGACCTGGTTGAGGAAGCAGGAAATCGGCAGGCCCCGGTCAGCCCCGCCATTCGAGAGGACGGGCGTCGCCGGCATGAACCAGAGTTTCGAGATGTAATCATAGATGCGCTGGGCATGGGCGGCGTCATCGGCGAAGGCCGTGGCGACGCGCGCGAACATGTCCTGATAGGTCTCGCCCGGCAGGAGGTAGCGGTCGTCGAGGGTCTTCTTGCCGAAATCCGTCAGCAGCGCGTCGCGCGACGGATCGGTCGTGATCCCGTGTCCCGGCACCAGCGCGATCTTCGCATCCGCGCCGGCTTTCGGCTTGCCCTTGCGGGCGGCTTCCTTGGCGACGGATCGAGCGTTGGTTGCCGACATGGCGACCCTCCTGAATCATTAGCTTTTACTGGGATTCCCGGGGCGCCCGATCAGTTTTTGACCATATCTGGTCCGGCGCCTCTTCCCTGACACAACATATAGTGTCTGAAGGTTAATTTCCGGTCAACGGCCCATTTTACAAAACCGTCAAAGAAGCGTGGAAAACTCCTGAATCAAAGGTTAACGGCGGCGCCGGATCGCCCTCACTGCGGCGCTTCGAGCGGACAACCGTGATTTCGCAAAAGACGCACGAAAAGCGCCAAAGCGAAACTGGTTTTCGTGCCCGAACTCCAATTCGCGGGCCTGGCCAACAGAAGACAACAAGGGGGCGTGCGTTGGGGCCGGGATAATCGCCCGAATCGATGGCCAGAATGGGCGGGTCAGGGTGGAGACAGGCAAACGACCCGGGCTGAAGCTCGTTAGGGCTGCTCGGTTCCCCGCCTGACCCGATTGGCGAGCGACCCGTCCGCCGCCTGCCTCCGAGGGCTATATGCGCAGGCGCAGAGCGAATCGCAAGGCGGCGCCCGCCGTCTAGACGTTGTCAGGATCGCTGGTGGGCGATTCGTCCCGCTGGCGGGTCTTGCTGACTGCCGTGATGATGCCGATGCCGATCAGCACGACGGCGCCGGTTCCGATCCAGATCGGCTGGGCGCCCATCAGGTAGGCGCCATAGGAGAGACCGCCGATCAGGATGACGAAACCGATCAGGTAGAGTGTAAACGACGACATGGACGCACCTCGGGGGGTTGATGGCAACTCGCTATCAACGCCCGCC
>JBGTKE010000034.1:0-8837 GCA_041744775.1 Hyphomonas sp.
GCCTTCCTGCGCCACGGCGCTGATCGAGCCCAGCGCGCGCACTTCCGGCGCGGCCACCGCCACCGCGCCGATGACACCGAGGAGATCGCCCAACGTGTTCTCGCCCATGGAAATCCGCCAGGCGACGAAACCGAGCAGCGCGGCGAGCGCGAGCCCGCCAAACACTTCAAGTACGGGGTCAACGCCGGCACGCTTGGACAGCACCTTCAGGAACAGGCGCGAGCGCTGGACGAAGCCCTGCTTCGCGCGCTCTTTCTGCCAGCTCTCCAGCCCATACGCTTTCACGATGCGCGCTGACTGGAAGCCCTCGGAGAGCAGCGATGTGACTTCGCCGGTCTGTTCCGCCGCCTTCTTCGCGCGCTTGCGCACGGCATTGCCGAGCGAGACGACCGGGCCAAGCGCCAGCGGATAGAAGACCGCAATGATCAGCGCGAGTTGCCAGTCCTTCCAGAACAGCCAGGCGAGCACGCCGAGCACGGTCGCGAGGCTCTTGGTGAAATTGTTGGCAAAGCGCAGGGCCGCTTCGCGGATCGAAATGATGTCGCTGATGAAACGCGAGACGAAGCTGCCGGACGCATCCGCCGAGACGCGCGCGAAGTCACCGTCCGTCAGCGCGTCATACTGGACCGTCTGCACACTGACGAGGCTGCGCTGCACGCCGGTATTGTTCAGCAGTGTCATCCCGTACATCGACAGGGAGCGGGCGATGGTCAGCAGGATGATCGCGACGATGCCGATCCATATCCAGCCCTCACGCGGCCCGCCACCTTCGCCTGTCATCTGGAACTGCAGCGAATTGCCGACGAAATCGAGCACGGCCACATAGCCGATGCCCCATAGCGCGGTCAGCAGGGCCAGCGCCGTGCCGCCGATGAACCATGCCTTCTGCGGCCAGAAATGCGCCTTGAACAGCCGCCAGAGGGACCGCTGCGACGGGGCCGGGGCGGGCTCAGACGTTATGGGTGTCTCCCGTCGCGGGATCGAGCAGCCGGTGGGCGTGGAGGATGAAATAGCGCGTCTCGGCATGATCCACGGTGCGGTGGGCGGCCGCTTTCCAGGCGTCATAGGCTTCCTGATAGTTCGGGAAGGCGCCGACGAAATCGAGTTTCGAGAGGTCCTCGAACTCCACGTCGGTCACATCCTTCAACTCGCCGCCGAAGACGATGTGAAGGAGTTGTTTGCCAGTCTTTTCCTTGTCTTTCATCTTTCGGGGCTCCGTTTTTTCCGGCGCTGCCTTCGTCGCGGCGCGTGCCTGCGGGTCCGGTATGCGCACATATCCTGCGCGGCGCACTAACAAAGGATGAAGCCCGTTGCCAGAGGCGAGGACACTGCGCTGCGCCGGAATCGCCCGATTGAACACCAGCGGTTCGCCTGCATGGGTCGTTGCCTGCCCACCTGCCTCCGAGACGAGCACGGCGCCGGCCGCGAGGTCCCAGTCCGCCTTTTCGGCCAGGACGAGCACGGCGTCCCAGTCTCCGGCGGCCACGAAGGCGAGGCGCAAGAGCGTCGCGTTGGGCTTGGGCCGGGCCAACAACACGTCCGGCCAGGGTTCGCGCCAGCCGGGATGGGTGACCATGCCTTCATTTGTTATCAGGCGGCTCCCCGCCTCCTGGTCGCGCGTCGTAACGCGGATTGCCGCGCCGTTGCGCCGGGCCCCGGCGCCGCGCCGCGCTTCATAGAACTGGCCGAGCGCCGGGGCGTAGACAACTCCGGCCACCGCTACGCCCTCTTCCACGATGGCGAGACCGATGCACCAGTCCGGCGTGCCGGCCATATAGGCGCGCGTGCCGTCGATCGGATCGACCACCCAGCAGCGCGACTTCTGCCGCGCGCCCGGATCGTCCAGCGTTTCTTCGGACAGCCAGCCATATTCCGGCCGGGCGCTTCTCAGAGTCGAGGCGCACAGCCGGTTGACCGCAAGGTCCGCCTCGGTGACCGGGCTGCCGGTCGTCTTGTTCCAGGAGTCCGCGCCGCCCTGGTGCAGGTAGGACATCGCCAGGCCGCCCGCTTCCTGCGCGAGCCGGCAGAGCAGCGCCGCATCTTCCTCAAGCGTGCGCTCAGCTGCCAGCAAGGTTCATGTCCTCGATGAGGATCGACGGGGCATCCCGTGTGCTGCGCAGTTCAAGGTCCGATGCCGGAATGAGGCGCGCGAACATCCAGGGCAGGTCGCCCGCCACCGTCACTTCCGAAACCGGGTAGGCAATTTCGCCGTCCTCGAACCAGAAGCCCGCAACGCCGACCGAATAGTCGCCATTGTTGGGATTGATCGATGGGCCAAACATGTCGGTGACCAGGAGACCTTTGCCGGCGGACTTTGCGAGCGCGCCCGGCGACTGGACGCCGGGGCGTAGGTACACGTTGGAGGTGGACACGCCGGGCGGATCGCCGAAACCGAGACCTGCAAAACCGTTCGGCGCCATGCCGAGCTGGCGCGCGGTCGATGTGTTGAGCAGCCAGCGCGTCAGGCGCCCGTCTTCGATCAGGTGGGCCTCTTCCACCGGCAGGCCTTCCCCGTCATGCGACCGGCTACCCATGCCGAGCGGGCGGCGCGGATCGTCGGTGAGGTAGACACCCTTGGCAAACACCTGCTCGCCCATCCGGTCCTTCAGGAAGCTCACACCGCGCGCTACCGAGGGGCCGGAAATCGCGCCGAGGAAGGCGCCGATCAGGCTGTCGGAGACGCGCCGGTCAAAGATCACGGCTGCTTTCTGCGTATCGACCTTGCGGGCGCCGAGGCGGGCGATGGTGCGCTCGCCGGCGGTCTTGCCGATTTCCTCCGCCGCCGGACGATCTTTCGTGAAGCGGACCGACCAGCTGTCATAGTCGCGCTCCATCTGGCCGTCCTTTTCGGCGACTGCGGCGAGGCCGAGGCTGGTCGATGTGCCGGTCTTCCAGGCGCGGAACCCGTTGGTCGCGGCCACCCAGCGTTCGGACCGGTTCCAGGACGCGCCGCAGCCTGCCACCGTCTTGACGCCGGGCACCGCCAGCGCGGCGGACTCCGCAGCCAAGGCTTCGCGCTCCAGCACATCGGCCGGGATTTCCAGTTCGCCGGTCAGGTCCAGATCGACATTGCCGGGGGCCAGTGCGCCGCGCTCCGGCAAGCCGCAATACTTGTCCTTCGGTACCGCGCGCGCCATCGCCACGCAGCGCTCGGTCAGCGCTTTCATGCCTTCCGGCGATAGGTCGGCGCCAGAGACATGGGCCTGCCGTTTGCCGAAGAAACAGCGTAGCGCGACGTTGGCACTTTCCTCGCGCTCGATGCTTTCCAGTTTGCCGTCACGCACCGAAACGCTGACGCCGTCGGCCACGCCGATCCGGGCGTCGGCGGCGCTGGCGCCCGCCTTCAGGCAATTTTCGAGAAGTCCGGCCAGAAGGTCTGCCGGAGGAACCGTAAATCCAGTCATCCGCGCTAGATGGACCGCACCGCGGCCCCGCGCAACTGCCCTGTGCGCGGGGGGTCAGGCCAGCGCCAGCCAGATCACGCCAATGCCCGCGCCGAGCATGCCGAGCCAGGTCAGCACCATGCCGAGAGCCCGGGCTGCCTGCACAGTCGCAGACAATCCATAGGCATGCAGCACCCGGCCAAGCGTGAACGTGCCCCCGACCGCATGGATCGCCCAGAGCGGAACAGCGAACTGCGTCATCACGAACAGGCCGAGCATGGTGATGGGTATGTATTCCGCTGCATTGCCGTGCGCCCGGGTGCGTACCTCAAGGTCGGCGTCGCCGCCTGTGCCGAGTGAGACTTTCGCCGCGCGGCGGCGGCCGACGACGCGGAACGACAGTAGAAGCAGGAGCAGGATATTGACGCCGATATAGAGTGCGGCGGCGGTGATGGGCATCATGGGGCATTTCCTCCAGCAAAAAGCCGCCGGGTTTCATCGCCCGGCGGCCTGTTTCTTGTTTTCATGAGGCGGGCACGCAGGCCTCGCCTAGATGTCCCGGCGCGCGTCCGGGAGGCGGTCGTTGATATCGTCGCGGATGTCCATCAGCGTCACGATCAGGCCGCAGATGATGCTTGCCGCGACCCAGCCACCAAAGCTGAAGACGGCAAAGTCGGCAACCTGGGCCAGCGGGCCCGAAAGGCCGATCAGTTCGGAGGTGAATTCACCCTTCTTGTAAATGCCAAGGGCTATGCCGCCTACGATGATCGCAATGTAGGCCACATAGACCATGATCCGGAAACTGTTGATAATAATGAACTTCATGAGGATCCCCTTCCTGGTTCCGTCCTGTTCTAGGCTGTGCGCCGGAGAGCGTCACGCTATCGGTGTCTGACTGCAGGCTTCGGGCCCGGCCCCGCCTTCAGTTCGCTTATCCTCCCGTCGCGGCGGCGTTGCCGCACAGCTGAAGGTCGTTGGTTACGGCTGAGAACGCAAGCAGATCCTCCACAGGCAACCCGCTCATGTATTCAACCATGTCCTGCTTGTCGCGTCCGGCGGCCTGGGCCACCTTCTTGAAAAGTTCGGGGGGCAGGTTCTTTTCCAGGGCATCGGCAACACACGCACAGGTTGCTTCGGCCTCACCCTTCTCGATACAGGTTGCAACGAGGGCCTGCTTGTCCGACGGACGGCCCATGCCGCCGCAACCGGACAGGACCAAAAGCGCTGCCACTGCAACGATAAGCACCCGCATGCCAAGCTCTCCCGCCGACTCTCGCGCCGAGTGCTCGCATGATTTCCGGCAACTGAAAAGCGCTATTCCCGGCGCAGCAGCGCGTCCAGCTGCAGCCCCTTGCCCAGTTTGCGGGCGAAGGCCTCTTTGACGGCCGGACGGTCATAATCCTCTGCAACCCAGTCCAGAAATGGCTTCCACTGCCCGGCAGGCTTGCCCGCATTGAAAGCCGCATAGGTCTCGAAGAAGGCGTCCAGGACGCCCGTCTTGCCATGCTTGATATGCATGTATTTGCCCGAAAGCTGATCCACAGCCTCAGAAAACGGCACCCGTTCGCGCAACAGCTTGTACAGCACAGCCATCATGCCGGCCCGGTCCGCGCCCGATTTGCAGTGCATCAGGGCGGGATACTCGATCCGCTCGAACAGGTCCCGGGCCGCAAACACAGCCTCCCGGGTCGGCGGATCGCGCGAAAAGACCTGGAAATCGACCAGTTCGATGCCGGCCTGGGCGCAGGCTTCCTGCTCCAGCAGGTAATAGCCCTGCGTGCTTGGCCCCCGCAGGTTCAGGATCGTGCGGATGCCCCTTTCCCGGGCGTGGGCGAGGATCTGCCGGGGGGAAGGCTGGTTCGAGCGCCAGATTTCGGGGGAAATCTGGTGCAGGTTGCTGAACCGCGCCCGCAGGAAGCCATGGTCGCCCCAGGTCAACTCCCGCTGCGCCCGGGCCCGGCCCTCGGGCGTCGCGAGGTCGGCCGGTACGTGGGCGCGCCGCTTTTTCTTGGACCGCATCTTCACCATGGCCCCGCACCTACTGGCCAGCGCGTCTCGGGGCAAGCACAGGCCTGCACGCGGAATTCTCGCCTGATTATCATTTTTTCTCAAAAATTGTTCATCCCGCTGCATCCAGCCGGGCCCCTCACAGCATCTTACGGGCATGAACCCAGCAATTGTGCTGGAAATCACTTAGCAAGGAGGTCCCCCATGGGTCCGGAAATCATCGTCCCCGTCGTCTTTTTTGGCAGTATCATTGGCGTTGTGTGGCTTGTCAGCTTCTTCAACGGCCGCAAGCGCCTGACCGTCCATGAAACCATCCGTCACGCCCTCGACAAGGGTACCCCGCTCTCGCCGGAGCTGATGGACCGGATGTCGCTGGTCACTGACCCCGTCCGCGCTGACCTGCGCCGCGGCGTGCTGTTCCTGGCCTTTGGCGCCGCGTTTGCCGTCCTCGCAGCCATCGTCGGCGCTGAAGAAGCCGAAGCGCTGAACCCGATGCTCGGCATTGCCACCTTCCCGATCTTCCTCGGTATCGCGTATATTGGCCTTTGGGCATTCGGCCGTGGCAAGTCAGAGGCCTGATCTCTGGCTGGTTGCTTCTGGAGGGCGAGACATGCGCAGTGACCCTGATCTCGCCCACGCCGCCGCACAAGGTAACGAGGCAGCCTTTGCCGAGCTTGTGCGGCGCCACCAGGGCAAGGTGCGCGGGATGGCCCGCCGCCTTGCCGGCTCCGAAGCGACCGGCGACGATATTGCCCAGGTTACGTTCCTCACGGCATGGCAAAAAATCTCAGGCTATGCCGGCGGAACGTTCAGCTCCTGGATCTGCACCATCTGCTGGCGGGAATTCCTGCAATGGCGACGCCGGCAGAAAATGGAAATCGAGTTCGACGAGACGGCGGAAATCATCCCGTTCGATCGCTCGGCGGACCAGAACGAGATGCGGATGGACCTCACCCGCGCCCTCGAAACCCTCAGCGAAGCCCAGCGTGTCTGTGTGGTGCTGTGTGTCGCGACGGGACTGACCCATCAGGAGGCAGCTGACGTGACCGGCTGGCCCCTCGGAACGGTAAAGTCACACGTCCAGCGCGGGGTCGCCCTGCTACGGACGCGCCTTGAAAATGCCAACGTGGCGTGATGGAGTGATGATCATGCGTGAACAGGATGCCTACAAGGATCTGTCGGACCTTTTCCGGGTCGAGGACAACGCTCTGCCCGCAGAGCCCTTCACCCGCCAGGTGATGCACGGTGTGCGCAAACAGAAACGGATGCGCCGCGTCGTGGTCGGAGGCCTTGGTCTGATCGGGGCGAGCATTGCCGCTTTCCAGCTGCCCCAACTGCTCGGGGAATGGGTCGGGGTCGACAAGTCGGTTACCCAGGCCCTGACCACGGCGCCGACCGAACTCAGCACCGCCGCCGTGAACCAGCTCAGCGCCGCTGCGATGAGCAACCCGATGTGGCTCGCCATCGCCGCCGGCGCTGCGCTCTGCGTCTTCGCGGTCTCGGCCTTCGAACGGGCCTGAACCATAACGGGAAAAAACAAGGGCCGGCTCCCTGGAGCCGGCCCTTTTCATATGGCGTAGGGTTTGACCTAGCCTCTGGTGTCGGCAGGCACCACTTCCGGCAGGATCACAGTATCGACTGCATACACCACGCCGTTGCTGGCAGAGACGCCTTCGCCGATCGTGTTGCTGCCCTGTACGTTGAGCGACCCGTCAATGCTTCCGGTGACGTTGAGCGACCTGTCGCCAATCGTCTCGACAGCCTGGCCCGCCATCGGCACTTCGCCGGCGATCACGGCGCCTTCGACGACGTGGGCTTGCAGGATTTCAACGAGCTCCGCCTTGCCGGCTTCGCTCTTCAAATGGGCAAGCGTCGATTCAGGAAGCGCGGCAAACGCTTCGTTGGTCGGCGCAAACACCGTGTACGGACCGTCAAGGCTCAGGGCCTCTTCGAGCCCGGCGATACCGACAAGTTCAACCAGGGTGGTGAACCGGTCGTCGCGTGCAGCGATTTCGACAGCCGTCAGGTCAATGTCGCCTTCGGCGGTGACCATCAGGTCGCCGGTCTCATCCGCCATCTGGAAACTGCCATCAGTTGATTCAGCCATCATTCCGGTTTCGGCGCTCGGCGCGGCAGTGCCGGCCTCGAATACCGGATCAACCGGTACGATGGCGACGTAGGCTTCCGGCGAGACGGCTATCGCGCCGGGCATTGACTCCGTCGAAGCATAATCCTCTGTCGCCGTTTCGCCAGCCGGAACCGACCCGGTCATCGCCGTTTCGGTTGTGGTCGACGTATAGGTTTCGCTCGAAGCGTAAACGTTTGTTCCCGCTTCGGCATTTGCTTCGGCAATCTCCACCGCAGCGACGTTCAGCTGAGCGAGCATCATCGCGTTGAGATCGTCGGTCGAATAGTCTTCCGGCAAGGCGGCGACGTTCTCCTGCTCCGCAAAGGTCTCCGCCTGGACCACCGTCGCTGTATCAAACATCGGTTCAGTCTCTGCGACCGTCGTGGTTTCGGTTGCTGCCTCGGCTTCAAAAGCCATATCGGTGCCTTCAGCAGGCGCTTCTGCCGTTACGGTTTCGTCCGATGCCGAAGCATTGTCTGCGAACGTGTCATCATCGGGGACGCCGTCAGCCGCCTGCACGGGCTCGGATTCCGGCGTGACCGCCGCTTCCTGCCCGTAATTTGTGGACGTTTCCGGCTGCTCGCGCAGTGTCGGATCAAGTGACTCCTCCGATTTAACAAGCGGTTCAGTGGTTTCATAGGTGGCTTGGGCGAGGGCCGGCGCTGCCATAAGGGCGACGGCGGCGCAGCTGACAAATAAATGTCTCATGACGGGCTCCGGGGAAAAGTGAGAGCGGGGTTGCTCAGTGCTTAAATCCGAAGTGCGCCGTGATCGTTCCGATTTGACGGTATTAAACCTTCGAAACACTTGTGGCGATTTCGGGGCAGTCCGCATTCACCCGCGATACCCCAACCCTTCGAGCAGCATCCGCGTCTCGTACAGCGGCAGGCCGACAATGGCCGTGTAGCTGCCATTGATCGCGGTGATGAAGCTGCCCGCCATTTCCTGGATGGCGTAGCCTCCCGCCTTGCCCTTCCACTCACCGCTGGCGACATAGGCGGCGATCTCGCTGTCAGTCAGGCGTTTCATATTCACGCGCGCGAGCACCGTACGCGAGGCTATCCGCCCATCCGGCGCGCGCACGGCAACGCCGGTGATGCACTGGTGCGCCCGGCCGGACAGGAGGCGCAGGAACGCTTCCGCCTCGGCCTCGTCCGCCGCCTTCTCGAGATTGCGCTGCCCCACCGCCACGACCGTATCGGCTGCCAGGACATACCCCGTTTCCGGGCACGCCGCTGCCTTCTCCCGCGCCAGCCGCTGCGCCAGCGCGCGGGGGGATTCGTCCTTGCGGCGGGTCTCGTCGATGTCGGTGGGGGCGA
>JBGTKE010000035.1:0-2241 GCA_041744775.1 Hyphomonas sp.
CCAGCGCACCGGCCTCCTGCGGGCTGAGGCCGAGCGCATCGAGCGCCTCGAACACGTCGCGCGCCGCCTGTCCGGTCACGATCAGGCCGAGGCGCGGACGCGGCGAGGGGAGGGTCACATGGTCGAGCCGGTTGGCGCGCACATAGGCCTGCGCGGCGGGTAACTTGATCTGGCGCAGGCGCGCTTCCTTGTTCAGCGGAAAGTCGCCCCGGCGCATGTGCACGCCGTCTTCCGGCAACGCGAAGGTTGGCCGCTGGAGCGCAAAACGGGCAAGGTCGACATTCACTACCGCGCCGGAATCCATCGTGTCGGCGAGCGCCACGAGGCCCGTCCAGGCGCCGGAGAAGCGACTCATCTCCCAGCCATGAATACCGTAGTCGAGCACGTCCTGGATCGAGGCGGGATTGAGCGTCGGGATTTCGGCATCCTGCATCGCATATTCGGACTGCGAGGGCAGGGTTGAGGACTTGCAATTATGGTCGTCGCCGATCACGGCGAGCACGCCGCCCAGCGCCGAAGTGCCGGCGGCGTTGGCGTGCTTGAACACGTCGCCCGTGCGATCGACGCCGGGCGCCTTGCCGTACCAGATGCCGAACAGGCCATCGAACTTCGCGCCGGGAAACAAGCCGAGCTGCTGTGAGCCCCAGACAGCGGTGGCGCCGAGGTCCTCGTTCAGGCCTTCCCAGAACTTGATGTCGTGCGCATCCAGGCGCGACTGTACCGCGCGCAGCTGCTGGTCATATCCGCCGAGCGGCGAGCCGCGATACCCGGAAATGAAGCCGCCGGTATTGTGCCCGGCGGCTAGGTCCATCCGCTTGCGGTCCAGCGGCAGGCGCACCAGCGCCTGGATGCCGGTCATGAAAGCCTTGCCCTCGACAAGATCGTATTTGTCGTCCAGCGTGACTTCGCGGTGTTTCATGAACGCGCATCCTCGATTCCTGTCCCGGTAGATTATTGGCTGAATCGCGTGAAAATGCTTGCCTAACTTGCGCAAGTTTTGCTATTTTCAGCAATAAATTTCCATAAACAACTGGAATGACGGAATATTGTCCCAAGAATTAGATAGCGTCGATGCCCGTATCCTGGACCTGATCCAGAATGATGCGAGCCTGTCCGTAGCCGAGATTGCCGAGCGCGTCGGGCTCTCCTCGTCGCCGTGCTGGCGCCGCATCAAGCGCATGGAAGAGGCGGGTTTCATCCTCGGCCGGGTGACGCTGATCAACAATCATGCGCTCGGCCTCGACTTCGAAGTCATCGCCAGCGCCAAGCTCGCGCTGCCCAGCCGCGAAAATCTCGAATCCTTCGAGACGATGGTCCAGGGCTGGCCGGAAGTGATCGAATGCATGACGGTGACTGGCGCGGTCGACTACATGCTGCACATCGTCACCACCGACATGCACGCCTATGACAACTTCCTGCGCGACAAGCTGCTCGGCTCGAAACTTGTCTCGGACGTTCAGTCGCGTATCGTCATCCGTGTCGCCAAACGCACGACCGCATTGCCGCTCGGGCTTGTCCGCCAGACGACCAAAGCCACGGACTGACGGACGCTTCAGCGCAGGTCGAAAGCCGAGTAGTCGGAGACCTTCACCTCCGGGAGGACGTCGGCGCCCGTCGACTCATGCGCCGCGATTCCCGTTTGCAGGGCGGCTTTAATGTCCGTCTCCGGATCTTCTGCATCCACGAGGATCATCGCGATGGGCCGCTGCGGCGCTGACAGTGCAGGGCAGATCGCTTCGTCTGAAGGGCAGGAAACCTTCGCCCGGCTATATCCAAGATCCAGGACACTTGTCGGCAAAATGCCCATTTCGCAGGGGAGGTTCGCCCCGATCGCCGCGCGCAGGGCATGTCCGCGTGTATGGGACAGGAAAGTGTTCCGCGCCGATGTGCCCTCGACCGAGGCCGCGCCGACCGCGATCACGCGGGTCAGCTCGCAGATGCCCGCGCCGAGTTCAAGCTTGTCAAACGCGGTCTCGACCGGTTCGCTGAGGCCCGCCGCAAAGATCGCGTCCGCCCGCGCGTAGGTCCAGGTCTCGTCTCCGACGAGGACGTAGGCCGTGAAATCCGCGCTCCGGCCCGCCGGATCGACCCCCGTGAACCGGGCCGTTTCGCGCCAGCGCACGTCGGAGAACAGAGGCGCCGGCGCCTCTGGCTGGGGCAGGGTATTGGGCACAGCCTCTATAACCGGCACCTCCAGCGCTGCTGCTTCGGCTGCCGGCTCCCCGACGGCGACCGGCGCGG
>JBGTKE010000036.1:0-3427 GCA_041744775.1 Hyphomonas sp.
GATCAGTTCGTCGTGGCAGAGGACCATGGTGAGGTCGCCGAAATCGTCGGCGACCGGGAGGCGCAGCCAGGCGTGGAGGCGGCCGGAGGTTTCGATGACGCCGCCGACCGGCAGGCCCCGCTCGACCGCCGAGGTCAGGCCGAGAGCGTAGCATTCGCCGTGCGCGCCGGCGATCTCGGCGACACGGCGGCCGCGCACGTCCACGCCGAAGATGTCGCGCAGGCGCGAGCCGGCGATGCGGAAGCGGCCTTCGCCGATCTCGTTGATCTCGACGATCGACAGGCAAGCCAGGGTGGAGCGCACGATGCCCGGATCAATCGCGTCGCGCGGGACGAGTCCGGCGGAGTTCCGGCATTCATGCCAGTGGGCGATCAGGAGACGCTGGGCCTCGGTCACACCCGAAAAATTCGGCTTGTGGAACATGATGTTGCCACCCCCGTGGTGATTCGCAAGAATCACCTATTGCGCGAGTGGACTCGCCGATCAAGAGTCTTTGTAGCTTTTTGTTAATATTGATCTCCGGAATATTTCATTCCGGATACGGAATAAGACTGCTTTTATTGGTTTATTCTTCGCGCGTGGTCCGGCCGAGGCCCATTTTCTTTGCGAGTTTTGATCGCTTCTCGGAATAACCGGGCGCCACCATCGGATAATCTGCCGGCAGGCCCCATTTCTGGCGATACTCGTCCGGCGACAGGGCGTATTTGGACCGCAGGTGGCGTTTCAGGGATTTGAATTTCTGCCCGTCCTCGAGGCAGATGATGTAATCCTTGTAGATCGACTTCTTCACCGGAACGGCGGGCCTGGGCGCTTCGGTTTCGGCCGCGGGCGTCCCGGACAGGCCCATCAGCGCGGCGTGCACGCTGCGGATGAGATCCGGCAGCTCCGCAGTGTGAAGGGTATTGTTGCGGACATAGGCCGAGACTATCCCGGTCGCGAAAACGACGTTCAGGCCGCCTGCGGCATTCTGTTCAGTGTCCAGCATCGTGACTTGCCTCCCCCGCAAGGACCGGCGTTGCGGGCGCATGACCACAAGGGGGTCAGGCGACCGGGACCCGGCCTGCTGACGGGTCTCACGCTCCAATATGGCGTAATTTTGACACCCCGTGGTCACGGGGTTTTTTCAGCTCGTCAGGTAGGAAACCAGCAGCACCAGGGCGAGAATCACCGCCGTCCAGATAGTCATGCCGCCCGAGAAACCGTTGCGGGCCAGCAGGCCTTTCGGGCTGAACGTCGCCACCATCTGGTCATAGGTCCGTTCGGTAAACCGCGTCGCGACCGCCACCATGGCAGGTCCGAGCTTGGCCCAGACGGTGTCGATCCAGCGGACCGCCCCGTAACCGGTCTTGCGGTAGAGCCAGTCGGTATCGAGGATGACGCCCGGCTTTTCGGCCGGATAGAGCATCAGGCGCTTCAGCAGGATGAAGGCGAAGGTGGCGAGCACCAGGAGCTGCATCTGCGTCAGGATATGGTCGAGCGTGAACGGCTGGTAGGCCGCCGCCTCGATCGGGTATGGCAGGAGTCCGTAGAGCCACTCATAGCCGAGGCCCGGCATGATCGCCGGCAGGCCGACCGCGATGCACAGGAAGGCTGCCATGCCCATGGCGAGCAGCATGTTGAACGGGGCCTCTTTCACCCGCCTGCCGCTGTCATGGCCGAAGAAGGCGAAGTACGGGATCTTGATGCCCGAATGTTCGAGCACGCCGGCCGAGGCGAAGAGCAGCATCAGCCAGACCACGATCATCGCCGGGTTGGCGACGCCTTCGGCCGCGACCGCGCTCATCGTCAGCGACTTGGCGACGAAGCCCGAGAAGAACGGGAAGGCGGAAATCGACAGGCCGCCGATGATGCAGAAGAGCGCGGTCCAGGGCATCGAGCGATAAAGGCCGCCGAGTTCAGAGGCCTTTGCGGTGCCGGTGCGGTAGAGCACGGCGCCGACGCTCATGAACAGCAGCGCCTTGTAGATGATGTGGACAAAGGCGTGAGCGGCCGCGCCGTTCAGGGCGAGCGGGTTGCCGATGCCGGCGACGCCGACGCCGATGGCGCAGATCATGAAGCCGACCTGGTTGTTCAGCGAATAGGCCAGCACGCGCCGCAGGTCGTTCTCGATGACGGCGAAGAAGACCGGGAAGACGGTCATCACCGCGCCGATCCAGATCAGTTCGTTGAAGCCCGGGAAGAAGCGCGCGAAGGCGTAGACGGCGAGCTTCGTGGTAAAGGCCGAGAGGATCACGGCGCCGACGATCGTCGATTTCGGATACGAATCCTGCAGCCAGTTGTGGAGGAACGGGAACGCCGCCTTGATGCCGAAGGCAATGAAGATGATCAACGCGCCGGGCTGGTCGAGGCTGGTGAAGGCCTCGAGCGAGAGGTTGCCCTTATAGTGCCAGACATAGGCGATGCCATCGAGTAGCAGCACGCCGGAGAAGACCTGGATGCCGAGATAGCGCATCGAGGCGAAATAGGCCGCGCGCGTGCCCGCCTTCAGGATCAGGAAGACCGACGTGATCGCCGTGATCTCCCAGAAGATGAACAGGGTCATCAGGTCGCCGGCAAAAGTTGCCGAGACGGCCGCGCCGGCATAGGCGAGCGCCATGCCGTCCTGCAGGCGGTCGTCGGTGTGCAGGGCGTAGATGGCGTTGAGCAGGGCCGCGATCAGGAAGGCAAGGCCGAAGATGAAGTTGAGGCTGTCGACGCGGTAGAACGACATTTCGATGCCGAGCGTGTTATAGGTCAGGTGGTCGACGCCGTGCTGCGTGGTGGCGAGCAGCAGGATCGCGGCGATCGGCACGGTGAGGGTGATCGCCTGGCGCACGAGGCGCACCTTGACGAACATCGCGGCGAGGCCGGCGACGATCAGCAGCCAGCCGGGATTCAGGTCGGTGAGGAAGGACAACATCAGGCGTCTCCCTCCGCGCGCGCAGCGGGATGGGCAGACGGCAGGTCGTCAAGCTCCAGCTCGGGGTCGATATCGTCGGGCGGGCCGCCGGCATCGCCGTAATAGTTCTCGTCGCGGCGCAGCAGCCGGCCGAGCGGCCAGCCCATCAGCACCACGAAGGAAAACGACACGAAGCCCCACAGGCCGTAGAAGCCGACGGAATTGGCGAAGCCGATCTTCTCGTGGCGGTGGACCGCCAGATCGGCGACGACCAGCAACAGCGACAGGATCGCCATCGCCCAGAACAGGATCGCGCCGATACCCTTGGTTTCGGTCCAGCCGAACAAGACCTTCGACATCGGATGCACGCCCTCGTCGCTCGTCCGGCTCATCGCGCTGACGGATTCGGCGGCGCGTTTTACGAAGCGGCCGGATGTGTCGCGGCCGGATGGCGTTTCGTCGGTCATGGGATGTTCACCTCAGGATCGATGTCGACGGTTGCAAAGGCCGGGGCGAGGAAGTCTCCGATCGGATCGACCATGAAGAACA
>JBGTKE010000037.1:0-5841 GCA_041744775.1 Hyphomonas sp.
AAAAGCGGGATTACCGGAGCCCCTCGTCCGGCGCGCGGCCACGGACACGCTAGAACGATTCCAGTCTGCATGGCGCAATGAGAAAAGGCATCTGCCGCTGAGCCAGGACGCCGTGTCGAAGATCGACGCACATATCGCGTCTCTCGCGATTTCAAGACCAGCGTAAACGAGCCTGGCATCGGCCTTCACCCGCGCGACGCCCGCCGGAGGCCCGCTGGGCGTCGGACAAGCGAAGCGGGGTGGCCGACGGATATGTGCCGATTGGTGGTGTTGCAGTCCGATGCGGTTCAAGAAAATTACAGGCATCAGTGTACGGACTCTGTCCTGTCCCTGCGATCGGTTCTGAAGCGCTGATTGCATTGGCGCACACGTCAGTGACACGGCCTCGACTTTCAATCTTCGGCACGCAAACTGCGCTTTGGGAGCGACACGAATGCCATGTCGGCCTGGCCCGCTCGACCCGACGCTTAGACTCAGGGACACAATCTTGATTGATTCCTGTGGAATTCGGAATCGAACCATTTTCCAAGTCCGCCAGCCGCCGAATTGTTGGCAGATTGTTGGCATTGACCGATGCTCCACATTAATTTCTGTAATCAAAACTGAGCTATGCGGGCGATCGCGATTCCGCCCCCGGGCACCATTCAGATCCCTGTTTTGCCGCATTCTTGTTGGCGCCCTCTACCTTATAGCGGCGAACACGATCTGATATTTTGCGTAAAACATCTCCATCGGCGGACGGCAACAAATCACCCGATCAATACGCTCGCCTCGGAACGTTTTCGAGCTGCGCGCGTTGGCGGTCAGTACATGAACTCAAGTTCACAGTTGCCCAGCTTACACCCAGAAGACGGAGACAGCAGATGGGACAATGCAGTCAATGTGGCAATCACTATGACAAATCCTTTGACGTCAGCATGAACGGTAAAACTTACACGTTCGACAGCTTCGAATGCGCCATCCAAAAACTGTCGCCTTCCTGTCTCAACTGCCGGTGCCGGATTATCGGACACGGTGTTGAAAAAGAGGGAGACATTTACTGCTGCTCTCATTGCGCAGAAAAGCAGGGCGCCGAAGGCTTGGTCGACCGTATCGACTGAGCAATCGGTGAACCCGCGCTTCAAACATGTCATGCCCGTAAGCTTACCGAATTTCCTATCCGCTGACGGAACATCGGTCCGCGTGGCGCGTTTCGCTGTTACCTGCAACCGAACGATTGGAGTTCATCATGAGTGATACCACAACCCAGATGCCGGCCAGCCGGACGAAGCCGGCCTCGGAAAAATCGACCTTCGCCCACGACGCCGCTGTGAAAGCCTCCAGCATCGCCGAAGGTGCTGCCGACAAAGCCGACGCCGCGATCGACAAAGGCAAGGAGCTTGCTGAAGTCGCCGGCGTGCAGGCCAAAGAGGCCCGTGAAATGATCGTCGCCCACATCAAGGAAAATCCCCTGTCTGCGGTCGGGATCGCTTTTGGTGCCGGTGTCCTGATTGCGCTGCTCCGGAAGTGAACCGGTGTCAGCGATAAGATTTCGCGTCTTTGCTGCGATCGCCGGGGCCCTGTTAGGCCTCGGCGCTTTCGTGCTGGTTTGCCAGGCGCTGACTGTCGTGATGATCGCGTGGCTGGGGACCGTGGGCGGTCTGATGGCGGCCGCAGCCATACTTGCCCTGTTTGCGTTCATTGCGTTCTGGGTAGTCTCCCGGCCTAACCCGGAGATGGCCGAAGAACTGGACGACGCCAAGTCCGCAGCGACGGACATGCTTGCGGGGATTCCGGGCGATGCCCTATTGTCATTGATACGCAATCATCCTGTCACCGCCATTCTGGCGGCAGTGATGATGGGCTATTCGTTGATACGGGATCCCGGACGGGTGATGCGCCAGTTGCAGACGCTCGTCGTGGGTTTATTGTAGCCAAGGTCTCGGCGCAGGTGTTGCGCGGCGCCGCTATGTTGGATGATTGCCGCTAAATCATTCGGCGACCGGGATTTCAATAGTTATCCTGTAGTGGGAGGCGTGTTCGATGGTCACGGCGCCGTTCCACTTGTTCTCGACCACCGCCCTGACAAGTTTTGACCCGAAGCCGGTGCCGCTTTCGGAGGGTGAGGAGGTTGAAACAGGATCTTCCCACTCAAAGCGGAAAGCTTGCGAGCCATCAGCCCGCGCAAGATAAGACCACCTAACATGGATTTCACCATGGTCCAGGCCGAGCGTGCCGTACTTCACCGAGTTCGTCGCCAGTTCATGCAGGACCAAGCCCATGTCGAAGCAAAGTTCAGGCGCAAGCAATATGTCGCGTCCGTTCGCCACGGCACGGCTTCCGAACGGCTCGAGAGTTTCCTCGACGATCTCGGCAAAGCGGGTGGATGTCCACCCTCCGCGAGAAACGATATAGTTGGAGCGGGCGAGCGCGCCCAAGCGCTCACTGAACGACTGCAGGGCAAGTCGCGGATCTGCCTGATTATTGAAGGTCTGGGCCGCGATACTGCTGACAATTTGCATCATGTTGCCGGCGCGGTGCGCCATCTCGCGTACAAGCAGTGCCTGGTGACCGGCGGCAGCGAAGTGTCTTGCAGCCTCGGCGACAATGTTTGCGAGGGACTGAACAAATTCCGCGTCCGTCCGGTCAAAGTCGTGGAGCCTCCGCGAATGAATGCCGAACACACCAAAGGGCCGAACATCTGTGCCCGGAATGACAACCGAGATACCACTTCGAACCTGGTGGTCGTGCAGAAGCTGGGGGCCGCTGAACCTCGATTCTTCTGTGAGGTCCCTGACGATCACCGGCTCATTGACGAGCAATGTATAGCCCGCTTGCGATTCACGTTCGATACCGACCCTGCCCTTCCCAACCAGGCCGTCTGACCAGCCTACTCCGGCGCGAAGGATGAGATGGTCGGCGGTGTCGGCAAACTGTAATATCTTGGTCAGGGGAACGGCGAGCACCTCGGCAGCCAATTGGACAGCAGCTTCCAGAATCTTGCCGAAATCGCGCTCATTGAGCGCAAACGTGCCAAAGCGCGCAACCGCGTGCTGCTGCTCAAGACGCCGCTTGAGTTCTTGCTCCTGTCGGATCCGGTCCGACACATCGAGGCAGATCCCTGTGAGGTAGCGGGTCCCGTCCGGCATGGTGATGATCCCGCCGGATGTCTCTATCCATAAGTCGGGCGCGCTGTCTCGCGGCGCCGTCCGGTACACTGCCTTGTATAGCGCTCCAGTTTCGATGCTTTGGGTGATCTTTTGCCAAACGCCGGCCGCGTCGTCGGGATGCAAGTCGCGCTGAAAACTTTCAAGGGTTCCATCGAAAGAACCGTGGGGAAGATGATGGACGCTTTCGAGATTTCGCGTCCACTCCAGCAGATCACTGTCGATCTTCCAGCGCCAAACTCCTGCGCCGCCCAGGCGCAGTCCCTCCTCCAGTGCATTGGAATCCGAAAGGAAGACAATGTTCTGTGTGGAACTTTCAGTCACTTTTGTCATTGGCTATCCAATTCACTCGGAAATCCGGTTACCGCCCAAATGGGTAGCTGAGCGCCCAGGCATTGGCTACCGTCCGAAACAGGCCGGGGACAGCGCGGGCGCGATGCTTCAGATCGGCAGGCGCAGTTTCTATTTGGCGCACCAATCGTTGTCCACCAACTCTCAGGGTGTCGCATCCAAGGAAAATAAAGTGCACGAATTGAGACCCCGGGGAAGCCGCGTGCGTCATTGCGGCAGAGCGGTGCCGATGGGCGCCGGGTTCAGCCCTTGCGCCCGCCTGCGCTGAAATAGGCATGGCTCCCGCGCGTAAGCACGCGGTCACCGGGCGCGACTTCATGCGCCTCGAAATCCGGCTGGCCCTTCACCTCGGCATATACGTTTCCGAAATCCTGGTAGCAGGCCTCGAGCAGCGCTTCGAAACTGTCGATGACGAAATAGGTCTGCTGGAAATCATCGATGATGTACTTCGTCCGCATCAGGCGTTTCAGGTCAAAGCCGATCCGGTTGGGACTTGCGTCTTCCAGCGCAAACACCGTCTCGTGAGGGCTCGAAAGAATGCCCGCGCCGTAGATGCGCAGACCGTCCGCCTCCTGAATGAGTCCGAACTCCACCGTGTACCAGTAGAGGCGCGCCAGGTTGTGCAATTGCCCCAGCTGCATCGCCCGCTGGCCGCCCTTGCCATAGGCTTCCATGAAATCCGCAAACACCGGGTTCGCCAGCAACGGCACATGGCCGAAGATGTCGTGGAAGATGTCCGGTTCCTGCAGGTAGTCGAACTCTGCTTCCGGGCGGATGAATGCGCCCGCCGGAAACCGCCGGTTGGCGAGATGGTTGAAGAAGATGTCATCCGGAACCAGTTCCGCCACCGGCACGATCCGCCAGCCGGTCAGCTTCTCGAGCCGGTCCGACAGCCGGCCCATGTGCGGGATGCCGGACGGCGACAGTTCCAGCGTGTCCATCGCCTCCAACGCCGCCGCGCAGGCCCGGCCCCTGGTCACTTCGCGCTGGCGGCGGAACAACCGGTCCCACCGGTCATGCTCGGCCGCGCTATAGGTCTCCCACGCCTGGTCGATGGTGAAATCAGCGGCGCGCGGGGCGCCGGAATAACGATTCTTGGCAAAGGCAGTATCCATGTGAGCCAGTATACGCCCAACGGGATATTAGTTCCAGATGTAACTAATTCACGCGACCGCGCGGGCGTCGACGATCTCGGTCAGCGTCACGCCGAGTTCCCCGTCGGCGACGACCAGCTTGCCGCGCGCGATCAGGCGGCCGGAGACATAAATGTCGACCGGCTCGCCGGTCTGCTTTTCCATCGTCAGCACTTCGCCGGGCGACAGCGCCATCAGATCTTCCATCCTCAGGCGCACCTCGCCGAGAACGACTTCCACGCGCACGGGCACATCCATCAGCATACGGTGGAACGGGGGATTTTCCGGTTCGGTCATTTCGGGCCTCGTCCAATCTCGGCAAACAGGTCGCCCTGCCCGCCGGCAATGCGCGCCGCGGCGCCGTCAATCAGGCTGCGCAGGCGCGCCTCTGTTGTCGCATGAAACTGTGTCGATGCAACCAGGCGCATCACCTCGGCGATCTCGTCGAGCGCCTGGGTCAGCTCGGCCGTCACGGCCGAGAGGCGCTGGCTTTCTGTCTCGGTTTTAATCTTCGCGACTTCGGCGAGCGTCTTGGCGCGCACCTGCGTGATGAGGGCGGCGATCTCCTCGCCGGTGAAACTCACGCGCGTGGGATCAGCCTGCACTTCTTCCGGCTGCGGACCAAAGTCTGGGCGGAAGTCGAAGGCGGAGACAGATTTCACGGCGCGCGCGGTCATTCGACCAGCTCGTCATCGGGAGACGCCTTGCCGGCATGGATCTCGCCGCGCCCGATCAGCTGGCGGGCCAGTTCCACGAGTTCGGCGCGCGCTGCGTCCACATCGCTGCGGCGGACCGGTCCAAGGGCGGCGATCTCCTCGCGCAAGAGGTCGCCGGCGCGCGTGGTGACATTGGCGAAGAAGGCGGCGGCGGTGGTCTCCTTTGCGCCTTTCAGCGCGGTGACGAGCGCCGCGCGGTCCGCCGCGGCGAGCAGGGTCTGCATGCCTCCGGCATCAAGCATGGCAAGGTCGTCAAAGGTGAACATCAGCGAACGGACCTTTTCGCCCGATCCCGGTTCGGCATTTTCCAGCGCCGCGAGGAACAGCGTTCCCGCGCGCGGATCCAGCCGGTCGAAAATGCGGGCGATGCGCTCGATCCCTGCCTGCCCGCCTTCGCGGCTGAGGGCGGCGACGCGGCCCTTCAGGTGTTGTTCGAGACCCGCCATGGCGGCCGGGTGCACTTCGCCGAGATGCAGCAGCCGCTGCATGGCCTCG
>JBGTKE010000038.1:0-4730 GCA_041744775.1 Hyphomonas sp.
GACCCGCTGTCGGCCATGACCCGACTTTCCCTTCCGCCGGCGCGCGGCAAACTGATCGAAGGCGCGGCCCTCGCCCCCTACACTTGGTTCCGGGTTGGCGGGCCCGCCGACGTCCTGTTCCTGCCGGAAGACGAGACCGACCTCGCCGGCTTCCTGGGGGCACTGGATCCCGCCATCCCCGTCACGGCGCTCGGCGTGGGCTCCAACCTGATCGTCCGCGATGGCGGTATCCCCGGCGTCGTCGTCCGTCTCATGGGACGGGCTTGGGGCGAAGTGATGAAGACGGGTGACCGCGAACTGACCGCCGGGGCCGGGGCGCTCGACCTGGCGGCGGCAAAGGCCGCCGCGAAGCATGGCATAACGGGCCTCGAATTCCTGTCCGGCATTCCCGGATCGCTCGGAGGCGCAACCCGTACCAATGCTGGCTGCTATGGCCGCGAATTGAAAGACGTGTTCGTGCGCCTCGAAGGCGTCAGCCGCTCTGGCGAGCGCCGCGTGTTCGGCGCAGGCCATGCGCCGGTGCATTTCAGCTACCGCCATACCGACCTGCCGGACGATTTCATCGTCACGCGCCTCGTATTGCGCGGCACGGACAAGGGTGACGCGAACGCGATCGCCGCAGCCATCGAGGCCTTGCAGGCCCGCCGGGGTGAGACCCAGCCGATCCGCGATAAGACTTCGGGCTCGACCTTCGCCAACCCCGATCCGCCCGGAACGCCGGACCAGCGCTCTGCCTGGAAGCTGATCGACGCGGCGGGCTGCCGCGGCCTGAAGGTCGGCGGCGCGCAAGTCTCGCCGATGCACTGCAACTTCCTGATCAACACCGGCGAAGCGACTGCTGCCGATCTCGAAGCGCTCGGCGAACTGGTGCGCGCGCGCGTGCTGGAGACGTCAGGCGTCAGCCTACGCTGGGAAGTACGCCGTATAGGCCGTATACAGACGGCCTAGAACTTGCCCTTGAGCTGGACCGTGAAGATCGGCCCGAACGCCCGCGCGTATTCCTCTGAACGAACGAGTGCGCCGCTCCGGTCCGGCGCATAGACCTCACGCCAGAACGTGTCGCGCTGGTTGAACAGGTTGCCGAGGGCGACCGTGCCTGTCATGCCCGCGATGTCCTTGTGCTCGAGGTAGACGATCGAGAAAGCTGGCGCATTGCCGTACAGCGCGACCTGGTTCAGCTGGTAGGACGGCTCCGACTTGAAACCTTCGATGATCGTGCCCCAGGCCCAATCCGTATTCGGAACATCCTGGCGCAGCTCTAGATTGTATTGGTAGATCAGGTTGGAGTTGATCGAGCGCCGCTCGCCCGTCACCGGGTCATCGACTTCGGTATCGAAATAGCGGCCATTGAAGGTCAGTTCCGCGCCCTTGAACCCGAGCTTCTCCAGCTTCAGGGTGGACTCGGTCTCGATGCCGAACAGGCTCCCCTCTTCGAGGTTGCCTGGGCCAGCCCCTGCGCCGATCGGCACCTGGTCGATGACATCTTCCAGTTCCGCGAATATGAGCCGCACGGTCGCGGCGCCCCATGCCTTGAAGTCCTTCTGGGCTTCCAGGTTCAGCCGCCAGGACTGGTTAGGCACGATCTCGGGATTGCCGTCGACCCCGCTCTCCTGTTCGAGATTCACCGACGAGATGAAGTCAAAGAAGTTCAGCTGGCCAACCCGGCGCTCAACTTTCGTGACCAGTTTAAGTGTGTCGCTCTGCTGCCAGGACAGGCTCGCAGACCCCTTCGGCCGCGTGAACTTGCGCTTGTTCTCCGCGTCGCCCGTCTGTGACAGCTCGGAATACTCAGCTCCGGCCGAAACCTGCAGGTTAAGTTTCGGACCGAGCTTGCGGCCATGCGTCAGGATCACCTCGCCGCGCCGTTCTTCAACGCGCGAGTTCGAGAGACCCAGCGGAATTTCCGTAAGCGGACCACCGCCGACTGCCTCCATCAGGCTGCTTTCCGCTTCGAGGAAATTGAAGGCGCCTTCAGCCGAGATCTGCCAGTCACGCCCCTCGCCCGTTTGCAAGGCATATTCGCTCCGCAGGATGTATTCGCCTTCATCGATTGTCTGTTCGAAGAGCTGGCTGAAGCGGCCGGTGCCGTCAACGTTGGCCGTCTGGAACACATCGACGAAGGGGCTATGCTCGTGACGCGCGAGGCTGATGAGCTTCAGGCGTCCCGGACCGGCGCCAAATTCGATGTCGCCGCCGATCTCGCCGTTCCACTCGTCTTCAGATCCTTGGAACAGCCGGCGCCCTTCGGGACCGCCGACCGGAAAAGTCTTCGATATCTGTTTCTGGTTGGCCTCGAAGAGTTGCGCCTTGGCATTGAGGTTGGCGACCGTACCGCTCGCCGGCTTCCATGCCAGTGATCCGGACACGGACACATTGTCCTGGATTGACGTGAAGTCTTCGTCGCGCCGCTCGATCAGCGTGCCGGTGCCATCCCAGATATCGCGCCATCCGGCATCCCCGCCGCGCCCGGGGGAACTGTCCGCCTCGAAGGTCCAGCTAGTGGCGCCCTTTGCGCCGGAAAGGGTCACATTCAATTCATCATAGACCGGCGGCAGGTTCTCGCGGATTCGCAACTTGTAGCGCCAGGTGCCGTCGAGCGCGCCCTTGCCGTCGGTGACGACGTTGACGACCTTGCCGGAGAGGCCCGCAATGTCCGTCTGGGCCCCGTCGAGCACTTCGATCCGGACCACCCGGGCCACCGCAATCCGTCCCAGCGCGGCCTCGGCGCCGTTTGATTTGGCTGAAACCCGCTGGCCGTCGATCAGCACGTTGCCGCGCGCCTGGCCAAAGCCGCGATTGCCGCTGTCCTCGCCCTGGATCGCAAATCCGGGCACCCGGCGCACCATGTCGAGCGCGTTCTGGGGCGCGAACTGCGCGAAGTCGGCCGGCGTAAAAGCGGTACGGGCCGTCTCGGTTGCCGTTGCGCTTTGCACCGTCTGGGCCGAGGCGGCCGGCGGGCTGGCGAGCGCCAGCGCAGCCGCAGTTCCGAATAGGAGTCGTTGAATCGGCATGTCGCGTTCTCTCCCTTGGGGCAACATCGAGGCTCAGAGGGAGTTCCCGGGCTTGCCGATTTTCGTTATCGATTTGTTGCTTATCAATATTGACTATGCCTGTAGTCAATCCCTTTTTGCGTGAGTGGAGATGATTTTTCTGTAATCCGCCGCAAATGCGCCAGACAGGCGCCCTGCCCTTCTCTTTAAGCTGGTGTTCACCGCAGCGTTCCATCACGGACGATGACGCGGGCGACACGTCTGAGGAGGAATGCGCATGAAACGGGTGGCAGTGATCTATGGCGGCTGGTCGTCCGAACGGCCCGTATCGCTTTCTTCCGGCCGCCAGATGGCCGAAGCGGCGCGCCAGGCCGGCTATGACGTCACCGAGATCGACGCGACCCGCGAGCTAGCCCGCCAACTTGCCGAGGCAAAGCCCGACGCCGTGCTGAACGGCCTGCATGGCCCCTGGGGCGAAGATGGCTGCGTGCAGGGCCTGCTGGAGATCATGGGCCTGCCCTACTCCCATTCCGGCGTGCTCGCCTCGGCCCTCGCGATGGACAAGCTGAAGTCGAAGGCCGTCTACAAGCAAGCCGGTCTCGACGTGGCCGAAGACCGGCGCGTCACCCGCGCAGAGGCCGCCGCGGCACATGCCCTGAAACCGCCCTACGTGATTAAGCCGGTCAACGAAGGCTCCAGTTTCGGCGTGCTGATCGTGCGCGAAGGCGCCAATGGCCCGCCGCAGGAACTGACCGGGCCGAGCTGGCGCTACGGCGATTACCTGATGGCGGAAGAATACATCCCGGGCCGTGAACTTACCGTCGCCGTGCTCGGCGACCGCGCCCTCGCGGTCACCGAGATCACCACCTTAAGGGACTATTACGATTTCGATGCAAAATACGCGGCTGGAGGATCGCAGCACGTGATCCCCGCTGACTTGCCGGCGCATGTGACCAAAGCCGCGATGGACGCATCGCTCCTGGCCCACACTGCTCTCGGCTGCCGCGGGGCAACACGGTCTGACTTCCGTTACGATGAAAAGAAGGACCGGCTCGTGATCCTCGAAACCAACACCCAGCCCGGCATGACGCCGACCTCGCTCGTGCCCGAGCAGGCCGCGCACATGGGCTTGAGTTTCGTGGAGCTTGTCGCCTGGATGATCGAGGACGCCTCATGCCAAAGATAGAGCGCAACCAGACAGTCCCTTCCGGCCGCCGCCGGCCCGCGACGATCATCGACGAGGCGACCGGCGAAGAAGTTCGCGTCTCATCGGTCATTTTCGGCGTGGTCATGCTGGTGGCGATCCTTGTCGCGACCGCCGCCTGGATGGGTGGATCGATGTCGCAGATCGGCGCCCGTGTCGGCGGCTTCATGGATGACACCTCGCGCCTTGTCGGTATCGACGTGAAGGACGTGTCCGTGCTCGGCCTCGAAGACAATCAGGCGCTTGTCGAAGAAGTGCGCGCCGCCGCGATGATCGAACCCGGCGAGAACATGTTCCGCGCCGATCCGCATCTCATCAAGAGCCGCGTCGAAGGCACCAGCAAGGTGCTGAACGTGCGCGTGCACCGTCTCTGGCCGGGCCAGATCGTGATCCTCGCCGACGCCGCCGATCCGGTGGCCCTCTGGCATGATGGCCGCCAGTGGCAGGTCGTCGACGGCCTCGGCCGCCTGTTGCCCGGCGCCCGCGCCGAAGACCATCCGGCCCTCATGCGCCTCGCCGGCCAGGGCGCGCCGGAA
>JBGTKE010000039.1:0-3629 GCA_041744775.1 Hyphomonas sp.
CGGCGCGGGCGGCGCCTCCTGGCATCGTTGCGGCACGTCTCCAGCCCGGCCGGCCAAGCGCGAGTTGCGCGGCGAGCAGGATGAGCAGCGTCCCGAACAGACCGAGCAGCATCTGCTTCGACATCAGTCCCGACAGGGCGATACCGCAGATCGCGCCAAACATGATCCACGGTGCCCAACTCCGGATGACACCCCAGTCCACCGCGCCGTGCTTGTGGTGGGCCGCCACGCTGCGCAGGGAGGTGAGGATGATGGTTGCCAGTGACGTGGATACCGCCACGTGCATGGCGGTTTCAGTGTAACCCATCCCGTCGAGCAGGAAGAACAGGACCGGCACGATCACGGCGCCGCCGCCAATTCCGAACATGCCGGCGACAAGCCCGGCAAACAGGCCTGCGGCGACGAGCGCGATCATCATGGCGCCGTACTGGCTGAGGAATTCGGTCATCGGCTGGCCTTAGTGGCCCGGGGCAGCAATGTCGATTGTTGCCTGCTTATAGACCGGCTCAATGGTGGTGATGGTGCGGCTCGGTATTGATCTTGCCGCACTTGCCGCACTTCACGACGACCCCGTGGGCGTCGTGGTGGGCCACATTGATCATCAGCTTGGTCTTGCAGCCGCCGCACCGATAGGTCTCGTCCCCGCCGCCCTCGCGTAGCGGTTTCCCGGCAGTGTGTTCCAGCACATCGGCGCCCTGGGCTTGGCTGGGAGTCAGGAGGATCATGTCAAACTGGGGCATCAGGCGCGGCCTTTCGGGAAATGCGGCAAGGATCGGTCTGTTTCCACCAGCCCGCGCCAGATTTCAATGCCGCAATCGGCCGGATCAGCCGCCGATCAGCAACAGCGTGTCGCGCGCGCCCGCCTGGCTGAGGCCGGCCTGAAGGGCATAGAGATGGCCCAGCAGGTCGAGCGTCGATTTCGCGCTCCGGCAGGTATCATCCACATAGAACCAGACCCCGCGATACGGCACGGCCACGGAGGCTCCCTCGGGACGCTCCGCATTCCAGCGCACCGCGAAATAGTCGCCGATCACCTCGCCCCACGGCGCAGCCGGTGAGCAGGCCGTGACCGCCCGGCCGGGTGTTCCACCTTGTGTCTGCGTCACAAGGGCCTGATGCTCCGGCGGCACATCGACCGTATGCGACAGCGCAGCCAGCATACCGAGCAAGCTGCGCCCTCGCAGGGGAGCATCACCCTTCTTCTCGCTGCGGGTCGCCAGCTCTGCCGAGTACAGGTCGCCTTCGACGCTGAACGACGCGGCGACATTGTGCGACTTAAACATCGCGGCCAGGCTATCGCCTTCCTGCGAACCGGCATGCCAGGTGATCACCACGTGCGGCGCCGCGCCTTCCTTGTCGTCAAAGACCTGCACCAGCAGGTCACCGGACAGCTGCTGCTGACGCATCAGGCTGGCGAGTTTGCGAAAAGCCGCATTGTCCGGCAGTATGTCCGGCGTCGGCCCCGCCGCCGAGCGTGCATTGTCGAGGTCCCCGATACGCGCCACGCAGCACAGCATCAGGCGTTCGACGCTCCAACCCGACTGGCTGAGCAGGAAAATTGATTCCGGAGAGACCGGCTGCAGCAATTGCTGGGCATAAGCGCCGCCCCGCAGCACATTATAAATGGCCGTAGGTGTCTCGGATTTTCCAGCCGCCCCGTCGACACCCAGCACTTCATTGAAGGGTCCGTCATCCAACCCGAAGGCTGTGGAAAGACCGAGGCCGCTCGACCGCGAGTCTTCCGTCGTCATGCGTTCGATTTCGACGAAACTGACCGGATCGTTGTAGCGCAGGCGCACGATATTGAGCAGCAACTGCTCCTGCTGGGCGCGGGCGACTTCGCCCGAATAAACCAGCGTGTCGCGCGCGATCGGGGTCGTGAAACGCGGTGTGGCGCAGGCGCAGAGCGACGCTGCCAGTATTCCGTAAACCAAGGTTTTCATGCCGATTTTCCCCTCACACCTGACAAGGCGTAAGTTTTCGGCATTCCGGGTCAACCGGACCAGTGCGCTGGCTGGAAGCGCGGGCCTACCAGACACCCGCATTCTTCAGGGCCTCGTCGAGGCTCGGCGGCAAGTCCACCGCCGCCTCACCCGACTTGAGATCCCGTGGCGCCTCGCCCGGCTTCAGATAGCGCCAGCCCTGAAAGGGACGTTTCGGCTGGGCATAGGTGCGCACGAGGACGGGATCGAACACCAGTTCGCACATCGCCTTGCCGCCTTCATCGGCGATGGCGCGGATGTCGATGATCCGCTGGCGCACCCGGATGGCCCGCTTGATCACCCAGTAGATCGACCCGCCATCCAGCATTTCCTCGGCCCGCTTAGGCGCCATCCGCGTGTGGTGCACGGGGCTCGGCAGCTTTTTCATCAGGCGTTTCTGCCAGTCGGCGAGATCGTCGACATCGTCCGCGCCGACGCAGAGCTTGACCATGTGAATCGTCATGGCGCGGAGTCTAGCGCTCCGGCGACACGGGTCCAGAGGCCATCTGTAGCGCCTCGCTGCGCCGCGCGTCATAGGCCGCCTCGGCGTCCGTGCTGGCGAAGAAGAAAGACACGTCGGTCACCCGCGCCTCGAACCGGCGCTCGATACGTTTGAAGGCGGCCCGCGCTTCGAGATCGACCGTGAAGCCGGACACATAGGAAAAGCCCCAGCGCGGCTCGGTCTTCAACTGGTAGCTCTGGTCATAGCGGGTCAGCCTGCCGCCCGATGGCCCTTTGACCGGTTTCGGCAGCGTATAGTCGATGCGCTGGAACCGCTCTCCGACCGGATCGAGCCAGGCGGTGGCTTTCAGGCGTTCGGCGGCCCAGACGTCGAACTCGGTGTCGTTATAGTTGGGATGATGGCGAAAGCTGACGCGCCAGTTGTCACCGTCCGGGTTCACGTCGACCGAGGGGCCGAGGCTGTCGCGCAGGTCATCTGGGAACAGGCGCCCATCCGGCGCGGGTTCTGCGGCCCAGGTGGCGGCCACGTCCTCAAGTTCCCGATCCGATCCACGCCGATCGATCACCACCCAGCGGGCGCCGGGCGGCAGGCGCGGATCAAACAGGTAGGTATGGCGGGCAGAATTCGAGATCAGCTCGACCGTGAACGCGGCCCGCAGCGTATCGGGGGCTTCGGTCGCTTCGAGGGCCGAATGCATCGGCCCCGAACCGGTGGCCATGGCGAGCGACAGCAGAAAGGCGAACCACATGACACTAACCCGTCCCGAGAGCACCGTTTCTTTGCCCTCGATTGCGGCGGCTATGCGGCAACCAGTTCCCGCACATCGATTTCGCTTCGAGGACGGCGTCCACGGAGATCGCAGCCTGCATCCTGAATTATTTACAGGAGTTGAACGCAACCGGGATAGGCGCTGCCCAGACCCCGAATCTTGGCCAGAGACTGGAATTACATTTCGGACAGCTAGCGCCGGAACGCCAGCGGCTTCTGGCTTTCGTCGAGGTCGCGGTAACGATCCCGCAGCCGGGTCTGGCGCGACTCCATCGGCTGGGCTTCCCCGTCGATATAGACCGCCGTCGGCGCCGAGGCGACTTCCAGCGGATCGCCGTCCCAGGCTACCACGTCCGCCCGCGCGCCGGGCGCCAGCACGCCGAGGCCGGTCATTCCGAAGATCTCGGCCGGCGCCG
>JBGTKE010000040.1:0-2714 GCA_041744775.1 Hyphomonas sp.
CATGCCGCAGATGGGCGCCGAGGGCGTCGCCTGGGCCACGACCGGGACGCGCTGGGCGATCGTGTTCGTCATGCTGCTCCTCGTGGTGCTGCTGACGCCGGCGCTGCGTCCGTCCGAGCCTTCCCCGCCGGGCGAGGCGCGCCGGCAGCTCGAAGTGGGCACCGGCACGGCGATCAGCAATGTCGCCGAATGGGGCGGCTTCAACGTCACCTTCATCATCGCCACCTGGGTCTCGATCGCGGCGAACGCGGTCTATGGCTATTCGGTTCAGGTAATGGGCCTGTGCTTCATGTTCTATCTCGGCATCGCCTCGGCGACCTCGGTGCGCGTGGCGGAAGCCATCGGGCGCGGGAAAATGCAGGAAGTGAGGAATGCCGGACGCCTCGGCGTCGTCGCGACCGTCGTGATGGGCCTCATCCTCGGCGCCGTGCTGATCCTGTTTGCAGGTCCGATCTCCGGTCTGCTGGTGAAGTCCGATGCCGTCATCGGCGGCGTTGCGCTGGCGCCGGCGATTGCGGGCCTGCTCTGGCTGGCGGCGCTGGCAACGGTGTTTGACGGGCTGCAGGCGACCGCCTCCTTTGCGCTGCGGGCGCAGGGGATGGTGTGGCTGCCCACCGCAATCCACCTCGGTTCATTCTTCCTGGTGATGATCCCGATCTGTTTCTGGCTCGGCATCACGCAGGGCCGGGGCGCGCAGGGCGTTCTCGAAGGCGCGTTCGTCGGCGTGTTCGTGGCCGGCATCCTGCAGGTGGCGCTGCTGGAATGGAAAGCGGCGCGCCCCCTTGAGGGACGCGCCGCCGGATCCGTCTTGATGCCCCACTGAAGGGGCGGAAATCTAGATGTCCTTGAGGACCGAGGCCGGCTTGAACGCCACCGAGGTTTTCTCAGGAATCTTGATCACTTCCTTGGTGGCGGGGTTGCGGCCATCACGGGCATTGCGCGTCTTGGCGACGAACGTGCCGAATCCAGCGATTGCAACCTGTTCGCGACCCTTTACCGAGCCTGCGATGGTGTCGAAAACGGCGTCAACGGCCTTGCCGGCGTCGCTCTGCGACATGCTGCAAGCTGTGGCCACGGCCTTGGTCAGTTCACCCTTGTTCATAGGGGTTCTCCTCTAGATTAAAATGACGAGTAATCGCCATTGGGGCGACTTACCCACGATTCGAAACCGATGGATACGCCGGAAGCCTAGTAGACACGGGCTAAGCGCCCAGAATCCAGCCCTCTTCGCCTGTAATCACCGCGATCTGTCCCTCAGAAGGCGATTTGCCTGTGGAAAAAGTCGCTCCTAGCGCGCTTTTCTCGTCCAGATCAGCGTAGTGACGGGCAATCTGGCGAATCTGGGCCTCGTCGGCGACCTCGCCCTTCTCGGGCTTCGGCTTGACAAGGGAGGGGTAGATTTCCGCGATCACGACCTCGATTCCGCCCAGCATTTCCGCAGTAATCGGGCCGCCTTCGCCCAGCTCGAAAGGCCATACGCGGGCGTTCGGCCAGGCCTGCCGGAGGGCATGCACATGCGGGATGCCGGTGAGACTCTGGCTGCCGACCGATCCTGCACCGTAAAGTTGCCAACAGGATTTCGGTGACGCACCCGGAATGGAGCGCAAATGTTGTTCGGCGAGGCGGAATTCGGCGAGCGGTTTGTCGGGCGTGAATTCGGGCCGCGTCGTCGACAAGGTCGTCGCCTTGTCGGCCGGCGGCGCGCCCCAGAACGGGAACGGTCCCTTGGAGATCGTGTAGTTCAAGCCGGCCGCAATCGCGAAGCGCGGACGCGAATTGTTGTCCGGCTTGTCCTTGTAGCGCGTGGCGAGGTGCGTATGCATCGCGGACCACGGCGCCTGCTTCGCGGTGTCGAGACCCAGCGCCTTGGCGGTGCCCGCCGGATAGCCGAGCGAGAAGTCGAACCCGAGCAGCACCTTGTCGCCGCGCTTGGTCAGCTTGGAGACCATGTCCTCAAGGAACGCGCGCGCCTTCAGGCGCGTGTCGATGTTCACCGCCTTGAACTGCAGCTTCAGGCGCGCGTCCTTCATCAGGACACCGATCCAGATGGAATTGGGTCCGAGCGCGGGCTTAGCGGCTGCGCTCCAGTCCACCATGATGTAAGCATCGAACAGGGCCATGGCGTTACGCGAGCTTGACCAGCATCTTGCCGGTATTTGCGCCGGTGAACAGGCCGAGGAAAGCCTCGGGCGCCTTTTCGATTCCGGGCAGTACGGTTTCCTCGTATTTCATCTGCCCGGTCGAAATCCACTTCGCCATGTCGGCGAGGAAGGCGGGCTGCATGTCGGCATGGGTCGAGACGATGAAGCCTTGCAGCTTCAGCTGTTTGCCCACCAGCTGGATGACGTTGTGCGGACCGGTCGGCGTGCCGGTCTCGTTATACTGCGCGATCATTCCGCACAGCGCGAAACGGGCCATCGGGCGGGCCACTTCGATCGCCGCGGTCAGATGGTCGCCGCCGACATTGTCGAAATAGATGTCGATGCCCTTGGGGGCCGCCGCGCGCAGGGCGGCAACGAGGCCGTCAAAGCCCTTGGCCTGCTTGTAATCGATGACGTGATCGGCGCCGAGCGACTTGACCAGTGCGCATTTCTCCGCGCCGCCGGCCGAGCCGATGACGGTGGCGCCCTTTATCTTGGCGATCTGCACGACGGTCGAGCCGACCGCGCCGGCCGCGCCCGAGACGAACACGGTGTCCGTGGGCTTCAGCTCCG
>JBGTKE010000041.1:0-9600 GCA_041744775.1 Hyphomonas sp.
TAATGAGGATCGAGGAGATATCTGTGCGCTTCGGCATGGGGACTCTCCTGAGTGGGCGGGCAAACGGCTGCCCTATAGCGGGGAGTCGGTAGGGGGGGCAAGGCAATTGGTGCGCGCGGACTGTGTGTGTCCTCGATAAGGTGAGGCGGCCTGGTTCCAGCTCGGAGGTCTCCTCATGGCCTTTGTCTTCGCAGATCCATAGTGCGGGAAATTGAGGCGAGGCCCAGGCGCTCAGACCGCCGAAACGGGGGCTGGCATCCGAGGCGGACACGGCTAGGATACGCCTGATGGAGGGACCCATGCTGACGATCATACGAACCGCGGCGCTCGCCTTGTGCGCCTTCGCCGCACCTATGGCCGCTGCAGACACCTGCGAGACCGAGACGCTGCCGCAGGCAATCAGGGCGATCCAGAAGAAGGTCACGGCCGATGAGTTCGTCGCGCGACTGGACCTGATGGACAGTCTGGTTGCGGCCTGCCCGAATCATGGCTGGATCAATGTGCTCGGCGCCGAGCTTGACCGCACCACCTATCGCGCCCTCCTTCAGGCCAGCAACGGCTCGCCCGACCAGCAGGCGCTGAACTACCTGCTGCGCGGCCTTCGGCGCTCCAACGTGTTCTATGAAGGCACCGATGACGACCGCAAGGAGCGTTTCAACATCTGGACCGGCAGGGAACACGCCCGGCTCCTGTTCAGTGTCGCCACCGACAACCGGAAAGGCATCATCGAGGAACTCATGACCCTGGCACGGCAGGGCAAGGTTCATCCTTATCTGCCCGCCGAGTCGCCGATGGCCTGCTCCGGCTGGACAACCAGTGACGCCACGACGGTTGCCTATGCCGTCAAGTCGAAGGCGGACAGGGTGCTCCTGCCCTTCGTCGATGCGGCGGCGAAGGCCTGCAGCGTAACCCATGAAGGGCGCGGACAATTGCCGGGCGCCCTCAAGGCAATTGCCTATGCGCGGTTCGTCCGCGACGGCGAGCTGACCGATCCGGATGAGATAAGCGCCTTGCTGACCGAAGCGAAGGCAGCGCAGGACGCCTACGTGACCGGCAGGGGCTTCGATTTCTTCTATTCCGAGAGTGAGGCCGATCGCCTCACGGCGCTGATGCAGCAGCACGCCGTTCGCACGGGAGATGAGCCGGACCTGCTGGCGCGCGAGCTCTGGTTCACGCCTGAGAATATCCGCAGCCCAGAGGCGGTCTACTCAATCGCGCTGGCACTGAGTGGAACTTGGACGCCGCTCGCCGCCGGCACGGAGAAAGGCGACACGCAGACGGTCGCCACCGCTCGCAACCAGCTCAGCAGCCTAGTCTTTGCACTTCTGAAAGAAGGCGCCGATGCCGGGCTGAAGCCAGAGACGCAGGTAACGCTGCGCGAAGCGCTGACCGCGTTCCAGACCGGCAAGGTGCGCACAATGCACACCGCAAACCTCCCCGGCGCGCCGGCCTTTCTCCATGACATGCTGATCAAGATTCTGACGCCGGCCGAGGCGGGCGATCCACAAGCAGGAGACTGATGATGAGAGACTGGCTGAAGTTTGCCGTCCTGGCCGGTGTTGCCGCCATCGCTGCGCCGCCGGCGCTCGCCTTTGATTGCGGCCCGGACCGTATCGTCACGGTTGCCCGGAATTTCGGGATGATGATGCAGCCGGGCACTTCCGGCGACCAGATCAACGGGCTGGCGACCGAGATCAAGATGGATGCGGGGCGTTGCCCCGAGACCGGATGGATACGGATCATTGCCGCCGGCGCAGAGATCCAGACGCTGAACCGGGATGACGAACTATACCCGGCTGACACCAACGAAATGAAGGCGGTGCGCTTCGAGCGGCTGGGCCGGGCAATCGACCATGTGATCGCCTTCCGGGACAATAAACCGGAAGACTTCCAGCACGGCGGAATCCAGCTCAGATACGATGAATGGTCAGGCATCGTGGAACCGGTTGTCCACACGATGCTGCGCTATGCCGATGCGGGCCAGGTCCACCCGCTCGCCTCGGACACTCCGCCGCCGATGACCTGCGACTATGTCACGTCGGCGATGGCGACCAATGCCAGCAATTTCCGCTTCACGCGCAGCCCCGCTGCGCTCCGGCTGCTGACATCCATTGCCGATGTCTGCCGTCCGCTGCCGGACAGGCATAGATGGAACGTGCTCGCGCAGCGGGCCACGACGCTGGTGCAGCAGGTCAAGCAAGGGGTCATCACCGAGCCTCACCGCATCCGTTGGGCCTTGCGCGAAGCCCATCAGGATACACGGCAATACCTTGACGGGCGTGAGGCGCCAGTCGGCGTCTGGTTCGAGTCGCGTGAGAAGGACCTCAATGAGTTGCTAGAGCAGTATCCGGACAGTCTGATCCCGGAAACACCGATCGTGGAGGGTATCGCTGTCAGTGTGCGGGCGTTTGCGGACAAGACCGAAATTCCGCGGGCGGACTGGTTCCGGCCGGAGCAGATTGGCAAGGATGCGGCGGTCTATTCCATCGCGCTCGCCATCAACGGCGCCTGGACGGACCTCGCCGCCGGCATCACCGACGCGGATACCGAGACCGTCGGGAAAGACCGGGTGCGTTTCATGAACCATTTCCGCGCCATCGAGGCGGAGGCCGATGCGGCGGGCCAGGGTAAGGCCGGGCGCGAGATGATCCTGGAGGCACTGGCCGCGTTCCAGACGGGCGTGGTGCGCACGCGGGAAACGGCCGAGCTGCCGCCGCCGCCGGGCTGGATGTATAGCGTCATGCACACGGTGACGCAGAGAAAGATCGATGAAGAGGCCCCGCCCGGTTGACGGGCAGGGCCTCGATTTTCATTTCCGAACTGGCTTACCAGCGGCGCGGATCGTTCGGGTAGCGGTCGTGGGCATCCACCACGCCGTCACCGTCCGTATCATACTTGTACGGATCATTGCGGTTGGTGCCGCAGTCACCGGCTTCCGAACAGCCCTTGTACGCGCCGGCTGCGCCGCCGACGACAGCGCCGATCGCAGCGCCGCGTTTGGCATTGCCGTCACCGACATTATTGCCAACTACGGCGCCGGTAACTGCACCTATGGCTGCACCGCCGAGGGCGTTGCGTTCGGCCGTGCCCGAAGAAGTACACGCCGCGAGGACAATTGCACTGGCGGCGACCGCAGTAAGTTTCATGTAATTCATCATGGATCGTTCCTTTCCGTACTCATGGAGAAGAAACGGGTGCGCAGGGGCAGGGTTCCCCGATATTACCACATGGTCAGGTCCAGCGCTTCGACAGGCGCTGGCTCAATACATCCACATCGCCCCGTTCGGTGCCCGCATAACCGGTCACGCTGTCGGCAACGAAGGGATTGTCCTGCCGCTCCTGCCCGAACGTGCTCATTGGCCCGTGTCCCGGCACGAAACGCATTCCGTCGCCCAGCGGCCACAGCTTGCCGGTGATCGAGTCGATCAGCTGCTGGTGATTGCCGCGCGGAAAATCTGTCCGGCCCACCGAGCCACGGAACAGAACGTCACCCACAAAGGCCATCGCGCCTTCCTGGCTGTAGATCACCACATGGCCGGGTGTGTGGCCGGGGCAGTGAGCGACGCCGAACCTGTTGCCGGCAAGTTCCAGCACATCGCCATCATCGAGATAGCGGTCGGGCGTGACGTTCTTGCCGTCGGTGATGCCATAGCGAGCGCCCTGCGCTTCGATCTCGTCCAGCAGCCACTGGTCGTCCTTGTGCGGTCCGATGATCGGGCAGCCGGTGCGTTCCTTCACGGCCATCGCCGCGCCGGCGTGGTCGAGGTGGCCGTGCGTCAGCCAGACCGCGACGATCTTGACGCCGAAATGTTCCGCGGCGCCCATCAGCCGGTCGACCTCGCCGCCCGGATCGACGAACACGCCTTCCATCGTCTCCGTCGACCAGATCATCGACGTATTCTGTTGAAGCGGCGTCACCGGAACGATCCGGATCTCGAGTTTCGGGGCAGGGGTCGGCTGGGTCATGCCCACCACATAGCGATGGCCGCGACAGTTCGCAAACCCGGTTCAATCCGCTTTCCCTCGTGCGACCGCTCGTTTATCACTCAAAGGTCACGCATCTGGAGGAACGCCGCCATGCGCCGTGAAAGGAACCGTATCCGCGCCAATGGCCTCGGGGACCTTTTCCGTCGACGGTTCGGCATCCTGCTCGTCGCCCTCGCCGGCATCTTCCTCTATTGGCAGATGAACCAGAAGGACGTGCCTTTCGCGCCCGGCAAGCGGCAGCTCAATACGCTGTCTGTGGAGCAGGAGATCAAGCTCGGTGCCGAGTCCTATCTCCAGATCCTCCAGGGCGAGCAGCAGCAGGGCAATACGGTCCTGTGCGCCGATGCGGACAGTTGCACGGGCAGCGCCCGCCAGCTCACCGAGACCGTCCGCGAAATCGGTGCGCGGCTCGAGAAGGCGGCACTGGAGCTTGAAGATGACTACCGTGCGCAGGGCTATGACATGCCGGGTGTCGTCGAGAAATTCGACTGGACCTATTATGTGGTCGACTCCACCACGCCCAACGCCTTCTGCCTGCCCGGCGGCTATGTCGCCGTGTATACCGGCATTCTCGACATTACAGGCAATTACGACGGCCGGGTAACTCTGGACGACGTGTCGGATGTCAACAAGCTGGCGGTCGTCATGGGCCACGAGATCGGCCACGCGCTTGCCCATCACGGCGCCGCGCGGATGAGCACGCAACAGATTCTCCAGGTTGGCCAGATGGCGGTCGCCGTCGGCCTCGGCGATCTCGGCGCGGCGCAGCAGCAGATGGTGATGCAGGCCTTCGGGGTGGCCGCGCAAGGCGGCTTCCTCGCCTTCTCGCGCGAGCATGAGACCCAGGCCGACAAGATCGGTCTCGATCTGCTCGTGCGCGCCTGTTACGACCCGCGCGAGGCGCCCGAACTCTGGGAGCGGATGGGCGAGATCGGCCGCGGCGAGCGCCCGCCCGAATGGATGAGCACCCACCCGGCCTCTGAAACCCGGGCCGAGAATTTCCGCAAATGGATGCCGGACGCGATTGCCGAATTTGAATCCCGGTGCGGTCCGCTGCGCTGAGTGCTGGAACTGAAAACGGCCCCTGCCGTATCAGCAGAGGCCGTCAAAGGGCCATTCCCCATGCAGGAAGGAGCCAAGCGCCTCCCAACCCTTCGATGCTGCACTTAGCTGTCTGTACCTGAATAGTATGCAACAGGCTTGCGCATTCCCGCGCGAGGCGGGAGGCGGGTCAGCTTGACAAGAAGTCCCAATAGCTCGGCCTCATTGGCCGGTTTGCGGCAGACGAAAGCGCCCTTGTACCGGGCGGACAGATTCTCGAATTCCGCCATCGCGGTGTTGAACAAGAACGGGATACCCTTGCGCTGCAGGGCGTCGGCTACGGGCAGCACAGTCTTCCCGCCGAGGTTGTAATCGAGGATGGCGACGTCGAACTCGCCTGCTTCAGCCTTTTTCAGGGCCGATTCGAGGTCCAGACAGACGGACGCCTTCGCTCCGCAGCTCGCCACGACATCTTCTAGGTCGAAGGCGATCATGGCTTCGTCTTCGACAATCAGGATTCTTTTCTCAGTAAGCATACTCTCACAACGGCGAAGTATTTGATTGGTTCCGGTCTTTCACGGCACCATTGTCATCCAGTGGCAAAAGGATCTCCAGTTGTAGTCCTTCCGGCGTCCAGCGGCGCTGGCTCTGCCCCCTCAGCTGCGACAGCGACATCGCCATCATCCGGCTGCCGAAACCTTCCGGGCCCGGTAAAGACAGGTCCACATCCTGTGCACAGATTTCCTGCCAGGTGATTTTCAGTTCCTGACCCGCGTCCAGCCGTTCAACCAACCAGGTCACGTTGATCTGGCCGCCGTCGCAGGACCCAGCGCCATATTTTACGGCATTGGTGGTCAGCTCGTGCAGGACCATGCCCAGCGGCGTCACATGCTGCGCAATCACGGTGATCGGCGGCCCGTCCGCGTGCAGCTGGCAATGGTCGCTGACCTGCGAGGCGACGATCGCGTCCACCAGTTCGGCCAGTGTGGTCTGCTGCTGCATGTCGATGGAGGAGGTGAGCGCATGGGCCCGCGAGAGCGCGTAGACCCGTTCGCGAATCTTTGTTGCCGCCACGCGGGCATCCGATTCCTGGCGCGCGGTGGAACTGATGATCGACTGTACGATGGCGAACAGGTTCTTCACACGGTGATTGAGTTCCCGGGCCAGAAGGTCCGTCCGCTCGCGCTCCTCGGTCAGCTGGCGCGCGTGTTCTTCGACAAGGCCGAGCTTCTGTGCGCGGCCAAGATTTCTAAGCGCGAGCGCGAAGCCGAAGATTGACAGGAAGGACAGGGCAATCACGCAGGCCAGAACGAGTAACCGGGCCCGGCGTGCTTCGCTGCGTGCGACGCTCAGGATGGCGCGTTCTTCAGCCACCAGCCGCGCCGCGACCTCGCGGAGCTGGTCCATGGCGTTCTTGCCGGCGCCGGTGTTCAGCAACTTCATGGCCTCGCCAACGTTTCCGCTGCGCACGAGTTTCGTGGTGGACGAGAGTTCCGCGATCTTCACGCCGCTCAAGCGCTCGAGTTCCGCCAGTTGCGCTCCCTGGCTCGGGGTCATTTTGTTGCCCATCAGGTCGCGGTAGGCGCCGGCCGCTTTCTGGAACTCCCCGATGCCGCGCTCATACGGAGCAAGGTAGGTCTCGTCTCCCGTCAGGAGGAAGCCGCGCTGGCCCGTTTCGGCATTCAGACCGTGAATGATCATGCCATCCATCGCCAGCATGGTGCCGAATGACTGCGTTTCCAGAGCGCGGAAACGGAACTCGGCCCGCGCCGCCAGCACGATCGTCACCACGCAGGCCAGGAATGCGAACAAACTGAGAATCAGAAGCGCGTGCAGAATTGAAAAGCGAGGCGTCATCGAATCTCCGTCCGGCTACCTCAACGCGCAGGATACAAACCGGTTTCATGCCGGTGCAGCGCCCGACGAAATGGAGCCCAGCACCGGAAGTCAGGCCCCGCCTGGACATTAACGTCTGGAACGAAAGAAAAAAAGCCGCGCAAGCAGCGCTCTTCAGCTGCTGGCGCGGCGTCTCGTGCAGTCCGGTCCCGTAAACGGGGCCCACCCAGCCTGCAAAACTTGAGTGTGAGTGAAAGTCAGTAGCTACCGCAAAAACCAACGGCTACCAATTTTACATACCATTGGTATCATATCGTCTCAAGAGGCAATTGCATGGCGAAACGCACATCTGCGCAGGCCGCTGAAACGCGCGAGGCGATCCTTGCGGCGGCGCGGGCGCTGTTTTCCGCAGACGGTTACGCCACCACCAGCATCGCGGCCATCGTAGACGCCGCCGGGGTCACCAAAGGCGCGCTGTTTCACCACTTCGACTCCAAGGAAGCGCTGTTCCTGCAGATATGGCAGGATCTCCAGCTGGAAATGGATGTCGAGGCACGGGCCGCAGCCGCTGCGGCGTTCAGCAAGTTTGATCACTTTGCCGCCTTTCTAGCGGGCAGCCGGGTCTATCTTTCGTGGGCCACTCGGCCGGAATACCAGCGCATTGTGCTGGTCGACGGGCCCTCCGTGCTCGGGTCGGCGCGCTGGCACGGCCTGGAATTCGATCTCGGCAAACGCACGCTGGTTCCGGGTACGAAATATATGGCGTCGAAAGGCCATTTCCCGAAGGCGATGGCCGTGCCGGCCGCCTTGATGCTCCAGGCGTCGCTGAATGCTGCGGCCTATGCGCTTGCCCAGGACCAGCTCGGCGTCACGCGCGATCAGTTCCTGGCGACCTTCGAGCGGATGCTGCGGGGCCTGAGTCAGATTTCGTCCAGCAAAGCGGGATAGTTGTTGCGCACGTTGCCGACGGCATTCCCGATCGGCCAGGCCATCATGTCCTCGCTCGGGAAGGGCTCGAAAAGGGGCGCGGGGTCGCCCGTGGCGGGATCCAGCCACCAGCCATAGGTTTCCGGCGAAAGGATCACCGGCATCCGGTCATGGATACCGGCGGTGAAGTCGTTCGGTTTCGTGGTGAGAATCGTGAAGGTCTGGATTTCGGAGCCGTCGATCAGCGCGGCGTCCCAGAGGCCCGCCAAACAGAACCAGCGCCGGTTCTTCAGCTTGAAGGCAAACGGTGTCTTGGATTTTCCGCTCACGGACCATTCGTAATAGCCCGAGATCGGCACCAGGCACCGCTTGTGCCGGAAGGCGCCGCGAAACACCGGTTTCTCGTGCGCGGTTTCGGACTGCGCATTGATCGTCGTGAATTTCTTTTCGGATACGGGCTTCGTCCACCAGGACGGCACCAGCCCCCATTGCAGCGGCACCATCTCGCGCGCCCGCGTCACTTCGTTGAGACGCACCACCGGATGGATCTGCGTCGGCGCGGCGTTGTAGGTCGCAGGCGGAGGCTCGACGTTCTCCGGCGGATCGCCAAGGATATTCAGCGCCGCATAATACTCGGCCCAGGTAACACCTTCGCGGAAGAATCGGCCACACATGATGCCTTCCTCAGCTCAGTCCTCGTCACCGGCAAGACTGCCCAGAATGCAGACGAAACCGAAAAGAAGATAGATATAGGTGGACGTTTGTAGGAACCAGAGCAGTTTGTCCCACGTCCAGGCAGCTTCTGCAGGAGATGCAAAGAACTCGAACCCGACGTAGGCGCCCATCGCGGCGACGGCAACGGTTCCCAACCGCAAGGCCCAGCCGACACCCTGTTTTGGTTTTCGAATGGTCCGGGTGTCCCGCCGTGGTTCAGTCATGATCTTCTCTCCGGACGATCAAATGTGTTCGGCGATCCTGATCTACTTCCCGCGATAATCCCGCATCAATCCCGCGAACCGTTCGAACAGGTAGAAGCTGTCCTGCGGGCCGGGGGAGGCTTCGGGGTGGTGCTGGACCGAGATGATCGGCTTGCCCGCCACCGCGAGGCCGGAATTGGTGCCGTCGAACAGCGAGCGGTGGCTTTCGGCCACGCCCTCGGGGAGGGTGGTGACATCTACCGTGAAACCGTGGTTCATCGAGACGATCTCGACCTTGCCGGTCGCAAGGTCCTTCACCGGATGGTTCGCGCCGTGGTGGCCCTGCGCCATCTTCATGGTCTTCGCGCCCAGCGCGAGGGCGAGCATCTGGTGACCGAGGCAGATACCGAGAATCGGAATGCCGGAAGCGATCAGTTCACGGATCATCACGCCGGAGCGCACATAGGTTGCCGCCGGATCGCCGGGGCCGTTGGAGAACACGACGCCGTCCGGTTTCAGCGCGAGGATCTCCGCCGAGGTCGCGTCACCGTTGAGCACGGTCGAGCGCGCGCCGACGCTCGCCAGGTTGCGCAGGATGTTCTTCTTCACGCCGAAATCGACCACGACCACGTGGAACTCGGCATTGCCGCCGGCGGCATGCCCGATGCCCGGTTTCCACAGACCCTCCGTATGTTCGAACGACTCTTCCTGCACGACGTCCGCAGCAAGGTCGGCCTCATCAAGGCCCGGCCAGGCCTGCGCGGCGGCGACCAGCGCCTTGAAGTCGATCTTCCCGGCCGGCTGGTGGCAGATGGCCGCCTTCGGCATGCCGAGCTCGCGGATGCGGCGGGTCAGCGCCCGGGTGTCGATGCCCGACAGGCCGATGATGCCC
>JBGTKE010000042.1:0-3370 GCA_041744775.1 Hyphomonas sp.
ATCCGCTGGTGCACGAAGGACGCCTTCTTCTGCATCATGGAAATCAACATCGCGATGACCGCCGATGTCGGCACCTTCCCGCGCCTCCAGCGCTACATTCCCGAAGGCTGGGTCAAGGAACTCGCCTATACCGGCCGCCGCATCGACGCGGCGAAAGCCAAGGAAATCGGCCTCGTCAACGACATCTACGACACGCACGAAGACCTCATCGCCGGCGTCATGGCCACGGCCCGCGAAATCGCCTCGAAGAATCCCGTCGCCGTCACCGGCTCGAAAGTGCTGATCAATTACGGCCGCGATCACAACACCGCCGACACGCTGGACTATATCGGCATCTGGAACGCCGCCATGTTCCCGCCCACCCACATGGCCGAAGCCTTCGCTGCCCGCACCGAAAAGCGCGAGCCGGTCTTCCCGGACCTCGCGCCGTACAGAACGGAACCGATGTAGGCCTCTGCCACTTCCCACCCAGCAGAGCGCGCCGAACCTTTCCGGTTGGCTTGAGCCATCCTATGGCGAAAAGGGCCAAGAGATACTAGATGGTGCGAATCGGTGCGCTTAACTCGATCCGTATCGATCCAGAATGATGCACCGCACGAAGGTCACGCTGTTGGAAAATCAGTATTCAATACGACGGCTGGAGTCATCCGATTCAGAATCGTTTGACCAGTTTTTCGACATTTACGTTGAAGCGCTTCCGGTCGGCGAACGAAAGCCCAAGGCGAACATTGAGAGCCTTTTATTTCGCACGGACTACAGCATTTTCGTGGCGACGGACCAAGCGAGTGTGGTCGCATTCGCCATCGTATTTGCTTCGCAAAATACACCGGTGGCTTTGCTGGAATACATGGCAACAAAGAAGGGTCTGCGTAACACGGGACTTGGCAAACGACTGTTCGTTCATGCATTGGAAAGTGTTGGCAACCGGGTCATGCTCGTCGAAGTGGACTCAGAGCGCGAGCGCGCCGCCGACAATGAGATTCGTGTCCGCCGCAAGAACTTCTATATCCGAAATGGATGCCGCCAGATTGAGGGTCTGGACTACCTGATGCCTCAAGTCAGCGACGCCAAGCCGCCGGTCATGGATCTGCTGTATCATGCCGGCGGCGACGAGATCGATATTACAGAACAGTCTCTCAAAATCTGGCTCAGTACCCTTTACGCGGAAGTTTATAATCGCGACAAGAAAGATCGGGCCATCGCCGAAATGTTAGACGCGTGGCGGGCAGCAGATAAGAGGACGTGTGATGGGGGCGTTGTATGAGTACTTTGCCAACTGGTTGAGCAGCATAGAGTTTGACAGTCTGGATGATGGCGAAATCCTCGTCAGCTCAGTCTTTGCCGTTCTAGTCTTTTTCGTCCCACTATATCTGTCGCTGAGAACATTTCTCAGGCAAAATCGCTCGAGTCATTACTCCGCGCTGGACGATATGTATGCGGATCTTCTGAAGGTCGCCGTCGACAATCCGGGATTCCGCGATAGATCCGTCATTCCCAAGTATGTGGAGTTTCTAGTGCGCCGAAGAAACCTGCTGGAAGAGCAGGAGAAAGCGGACAAGGAGCTTGATCCTTCGTCGCTTCGTGATGAGCCCTTTCGTCAGACAGCTCTACAGTACGCCACCTATGCCTTCATGGTCTACAACTTCCTCGAGACCATTCGCGACCGATGCAATGAAAGCGCAGGTTGGCTCACCGGGCGTCCAGACAATAGTCTCAGAAACACCTGGGAAGGAATCATCGGCGACGAACACCGCTTGCATACCAGGTGGTTCGAATTCGAAACGGTTCCTTTCCGAAAGGATCGGTCGAAATTCTGTATCGGATTTGCGCATTTCATGTGGGAGAATCGAAGAAACAAGCCCTCCTGGAGATACTGGAGCCCAGCCAGAATTTATCTGAAGCACTCAGACAATTTCGTGGGAGATGACACCTCACTTCTTTCAGACAACCCGGTCATTCGACGCTTGCAAATACTCAGGGCAAAAATCGGAGTGTAGCGGACGCTGTCCCTACTCCGCCGCCACCATCTGCACGTCATCCCGCCGCACCGCGCGCCGGATCACGTCGTCATAGCCGTGCGAGATACAGTCGAAGCCGTCATAATACCCCCGCGCCGCCAGCAGCCGGTGCAGCCTGCCAAGGCGGTAGGGCGGAATGCTCGCAAACATGTGGTGCTCGAGATGATAGTTCACGTCGTTCGGCGCGATGAACACGCGCTGCCAGAACGGCGCTACCGTCGTGCCCGTGTTCAGCCGCGCATCGAGGCTCGTGCGATCCTTCGCCGTGCCATGCTCGCCGATCTGCCGCAGGCGGACGATCGCCGGATACACGGTCAGCTCCGCCGCCCACCACATCAGGTAAGCCCACGGCGCGCCCGCCAGCGTCAGCGTCCCCAGCAGCAGCACATGGAACGCCAGCCAGGGCCAGTTCTTCGACAGCCTGAAATTCCTGATCTTGCGCAGCGTGTCGCGGTAGCCCGTCTGGCCCGTCAGATCACGGATGAATTTCCGCTTCAGGCTTTCCGCCGGCACCGGGTAATTTTTCACGAAACCGATATCCGGATCGTCCGGCGTGCCGGCAAACTTGTGATGTTTCAGGTGATAGGCCCGGTAGGCCTGCAGCGAGGTATTGATCGGCGCGCCGCACAGCCAGTGGCCGACAAATTCGTCGACCTTCGGATCCTTGAAGAAGGCATGGTGCGCGCAGTCATGGTTGATCACGCCGAGCGCGAGCATGCGTCCACCTAGGACGATGATGCCCAGCAGGATCGTCAACGGGTTCGGCCAGATGATGGCGACGGCAAAGGCCGACGCGATCAACCCCCAGGTCCAGGCCAGCGAAGCCAGCGCCCGCAGGTCGGACTTCTGGCGAAGCGATTTCAACTCGTCCTTTGACAGGGCGTCCGAAAGCTTGAGTGTGTTGGCCAAGCGCGAGTCCTCCGGAATCTTCTTTAGTGATTTATTACAAGAATTATCATATCACGTCAATTGATGTATTATTTTGAGCCCCTCGCCCCCGAAAGCGTCTCCGCCCGCGCCCTCGTCCTGTCGCTGATGAGCGGCACGCAGGCCGGGCCGCAATCGATCGCGCGCCTGATCCACGCCGCCGCCCTGTTCGGGATCGAGGCGTCCACCCTGCGCGTCGCCGTCGCCCGGCTGATCAAGGACGGTCTCCTCGAAAGCCCGGACCGCGGCCTCTACCGGCCCGGCCCGAAAGCCAAGGCGTTCACCCGCCGCGTGCAGGACTGGCAGAATGTCCGGACACGGATGGCCCCCTGGAACGGCGACTGGCTCGTCGCCCTGACCCATCATCTCGGCCGCACCGACCGCCGGCAGCTGCGCGCCCGCGAGCGCGCCCTCGCCCTTTCCGG
>JBGTKE010000043.1:0-2065 GCA_041744775.1 Hyphomonas sp.
GCCCGCCGGCAATGGCGGGGGAGGGTTATCTGTGAACGCGGCGGTACCCTATATAGAGGTCAAACGGGCGCTGGCCCGGTGTGCCCGGAGCCGACATGACGCCCACCCGACAACCTCCGATGATCAACGCGCCCTGGCCGGTGGCGGCGTTTGCCATCCTGCTGATCGCAGCGCATCTCATTCGCATCCTGATGCCGGACATGCTGCAGAACGTCACCTTCTATTATGGGGCGCTGTTTCCGGAGCGGTTCTGGTCATCGCCCGAGTCGCCGCTGACCGGGCTGCCGGGCTACGCAAACCCCGTGGAGGCCTTCCTGCCGATGATTGCCAGCGCGTTCATCCATTCGGACTGGTTCCATGTGATCCTGAACGCGGCCTTCCTGGTAGCACTCGCCAAGCCCCTGCATGAGCTGTTCCGGCGCGTCTGGCCGGAGCGGGAGCCGGCCGTGTCGCTGCTGTTGCTAGGCCTCTTTCTGTTTTCGCAGGTTGCGGCCAGCCTCGTCTACCTTGCCGCCAATTTTCCGGATGGCGGGCCCGCGGTCGGCGCTTCGGGGGGAATCAGCGGCCTGCTGGCAGCGGTCCTGCTGGTGCGCGAAGGCCCGGACCGCTGGTTGCTGAGCCGGCAATTCCTGATCGCGAGCGCGCTGTTCGTGGTCGCCAACGCGATCTTTGCCGTGATCGGGCCGGGTCTTCTCGGCGCCCATATCGCCTGGCAGGCGCATGTCGGCGGATATGTTGGCGGCGCCCTGTTCATGCGGGCGGTGCTGTGGCGGATGCAGTCCCGTGCGGCCTGAGCAGGGGCGGCGGGCTCAGAAGTCCGTCGATTCGGGGGCGGGGCTGTGTTATCCTGCCGCAGGCGCCAGACTCATCAGGAGCAGTTGCGCCACGGGAACCGGAGGCCTGGGCGATGATTGTTGAGCAGATACTGAATGACAAGGGCCGCATCGTGGTGACCCTGCGGGCCGACCACACCTTGAGGGAGGCGGCCCAGCTGCTCGACGAGAAGAAGATCGGTGCGGTCGTGGCGCTTGGCCTTGATGACAAGATCATCGGCGTGCTTTCGGAGCGCGATGTCGTGCGCCAGGTCGCCCGGCTCGGCGCGGAAGCGCTGGACATGCCGGTCGGCAGCGCGATGACGCGCTCGGTCGTCACGGTGCAGGCCACCACGCCGATCGATGAAGCCCTGCAGACCATGACGGACCGGCGCATCCGGCATCTGCCGGTGGTCTTGAATGACCGGCTGACCGGGGTTATATCCATCGGTGACCTAGTGAAGTGGAAGATCGCCGAAGCCGAGTCAGAAGCCAACGCAATGAAGTCTTATCTGTCCGCGCAATTCTGAGCACGGCGCAGAAAAAGCACTGAACCTGTGTAATTCCGCGAATAAGGGGTTGCGGCCTGCGCCGCACCCGAGTATCCCGCGCACTTCGCTGAGCCGGCCCCATGGGCGGGCGACGCGGAAGACCCTCAAATGGTCGCCTATAGGAAGAAAAGGGCTTGCCTTTTCCCCCGAACAGCGCCTATATGTGCGGTTCCTCTTAACGCCTGAATTTTTGGGCCGAGACAATCGGTTTGAGAATTCTGTTCGCTCTGAAAACGGCAGTCTCGGTGGTTAATCCACGAACTGCAGAAGGGCGGAAAAAGGGTGTTGACGGGGTATGGGGCGGTCCATATAAGCCGCCACTTCGCCGGGACCCAAAGGCCTCGGCAACCAAATTCGGAAGCTCCGGTTTCCAGCTGTTTGACATCGTAAGAGATAGGAAGAGAAACGCAGGCGGCGTGACGGCTAGCGGACCTCGCAAGAGGTCCAAAACGATCACGACGGATGTGTTTCTTTAGAGAATTCTTTTATCCATCGACCGGGTTTCGACCTGGTCTTTGCTAAAAGGGTTTCTCGTCAAAGAACGCAATACTTATGCTTTAGAGCAATAGTAGCCGTCCATATTCCAATGGACGGATCGTCAGATCAACACTCAACTTGAGAGTTTGATTCTGGCTCAGAACGAACGCTGGCGGCAGGCCTAACACATGCAAGTCGAACGATACAGTGGCAGACGGGTGAGTA
>JBGTKE010000044.1:0-3261 GCA_041744775.1 Hyphomonas sp.
CGGACCGGGCGAGCTCCGACGCCACGGCCGAGGCGCGGCGATGGCCGAGCGCATTTTCGTTGAACGTGCTTGCAGCCCCGGCGGTGGGCAGAAACGCAACCACCTCGACCTGCTTGACGCCCCAGCGCTGCAGGGCCCATGCAAGATCGGCGGCGAGGGCCAGGCGGTCGCCCGCCAACTCGGGCGAATCGGCGCCGAACTCGATCGCCAGAAGCTCCGTCCTCGGAGGATAGACCTGGATCGTCCAGTCCGGGAAGTTGCGGGCGAGACCCTCCTCCAGCCGCCGGAATGCCGGCAGGCTGACGCCTTCGGTTGGCGCCGCCGTGAACACGGCGCGGCGAGCGGCCGGTTCGATATCGGCAGCGGCGAGGGCATAGGGGAAAGCGGCGCGTACTTCCCGCTCTGTGCGCCGCTCCACTGCGAGGGCTTCGAGCTGGGCGATCTGCGCCCGCATCGGCGCGCCGAAGGAGGACTCCGCGACTGCCGCAAGGCGCGCAGTTTCCGAGCTGACATCATCATCCACGATCACCTGGTCGAGGACCACGCTGACGCTGCGCCGGAAGCGCGCGGAGAGCTCTTCGGCGACGCGTGTCTCGACGCCGAGGACCCGGTCTCCCGTCAGCACGGTGGCGCGCACCTTGATCCGGTCCGGCCCTGACCGGGGGAAGGTCACATCAAAGTCCGTCAGCCGCGCTTCGCTGCCATGGAAAGGCGCGCTCAGCTGTTCCCGCGCGACGTCGCGCACCCGCGCTTCATAGGCGATATCGCGCAGCGACAGGCCGAGCGGGATCGAGAGCGCGACGAACACACCAATGATCAGGGCGTTCTGCCAACGGGCATGCTGCGGGCTGTGGCGTTCGCCGAAGCCGTAGAACCGCGCGAGAATGGTGACCGACAGGGCGATCGCGAGAAGGTTGGTCATGAACAGGAAGAAGGCGCCGCCCGCGATCTGGAAATGCCCGGACGCGAGGCCGAAGCCAGTAACCGCCAGCGGCGGCATCAGGGCAGTGGCGATGGCGACGCCGACGATCGTCTCGCCCTTGCGGTGGATTGCGGCATAGCCGCCCGCGAGGCCGGAGAAGACCGCGACCAGAAGGTCAAAGAAATTGGGGCGCGTGCGCGCCAGGATTTCGGAGGTAATCTCCGTGAGCGGAGAAATGAAGACGATCAGGAAGGCCGTGGCGAGCGCCACCGCCGTACCCACTGCCAGCGTGACGACTGCCTGCCGGAGCGCGGCGAGGTCCAGGATGGCGAGCGAGAATCCCATCAGCATGATCGGGCCCATAAGTGGCGAGATCAGCATCGCGCCGATCACGACCGCAGGCGAGGACAGGAGCAGGCCGAGCACGGCGATGCCGCAGGACATCACGTTCATGAAGATGTAGCGCCCGGTCAGGGCGCCTTCCTCGAGCGCATGTTCGACAACATCCGTGTGGTGGATCTCGCGAATGCCGCGCCAACGCGCCACGCGAATGCGGCGGCGCCATTGGGGCGGCTTCTCGCGGCGGGGTGTCTCGGTCATACTCATCCGGTGTCTCCTAAAGCAGTTTGTGCCCGTGAGGAAACCAGGCCTCGGACGCAGGTCATACCGGCGGAAGCCGGAACCTTGAAACTGACCCCGGCGAAGCCGGGGGGCTGGGTCCCGACATGCGCCGGGATGACGAACTATTTAGGCTGCGTCCGGCGAAGACGCAGTCAGTTGCCGCCTTCGATCAGGCGGCGGGCGATGACCATCGCCTGCACTTCGCCGGCGCCTTCGAAGATGTTGAGGATGCGCGCGTCCTGCAGCACACGGCTGATCGGGTATTCGAGGGCGAAGCCATTGCCGCCATGGATCTGCAGCGCGTTGTCGGCCGCCGCCCAGGCGACGCGGGCGGCGAGCAGTTTCGCCATGCCGGCCTCGAGGTCGCAGCGCTTGCCGTCATCCTTCTGGCGGGCCGAATAATAGGTCAGCTGGCGCACACCGGCGAGTTCGGCGGCCATCATCACGAGCTTGTTGGAGACGCGCGGGAAACCGAAGATGGCCTGTCCGAACTGGTTGCGGTCGAGCGCGTAGCGCAGGCCGATCTCGAAGGCGTTCTGGGCGACGCCGATGGCGCGCGCGGCGGTCTGGATGCGGGCGCTTTCGAACGTCGCCATCAATTGCTTGAAGCCTTGGCCTTCCGCCCCGCCGAGAAGGTTTTCCGCCTTCACCTTGAAGCCGTCGAAGCCGATCTCGTATTCCTTCATGCCCCGGTAGCCGATCACTTCGATCTCGCCGCCGGTCATGCCCTCGGCGGGGAACGGGTCGGCATCCGTGCCGCGCGGCTTTTCGGCGAGCAGCATGGAGAGGCCGGAGAAATTGTTCGTGGCCGGATCAGTGCGTGCGAGCAGCGTCATCAGGTCGGCGCGGACAGGGTGCGTGATCCAGGTCTTGTTGCCGGTGACGACATATTCTGATCCGTCTGCGGACTTTACTGCGCGGGTGCGCAAGGACCCGAGGTCCGAGCCGGTGTTCGGTTCGGTGAAGACGGCTGTCGGCAGGATTTCGCCGGAAGCAATCGCGGGCAGCCATTTTTCCTTCTGCTCGGGCGTGCCGCCGATCAGGATCAACTCCGCCGCGATTTCCGAACGGGTGCCGAGCGAGCCGGTGCCGATATAGCCGCGCGAGAGTTCCTCGGAGACGACGCACATCGCCGTCTTGCCCATGCCGAGGCCGCCGAATTCCTCGGGGATCGTCAGGCCGAAGACGCCGAGTTCGGCCATCTCGCTGACGACATCCATCGGGATATAGTCATTCTTGAGGTGCCATCCGTGGGCAAACGGCTTGATCCGGTTGGCCGCGAATTTCGAGAACTGGTCGCGGACCATGTCCATCGTCTCGTCGAGCCCGGTATGTTCCACGGTGTTGCGCGACAGTGCGTCCGGTAGCAGGCGCGCGGCGGCCTCCAGCGAGGCGGGCGTCTTGCCTTCGAGGATCAGGCGGCGAACGGACGGAGCGGCGAACAGCGCGTCCGAGGCTGCGAGGCAGTCCAGCTCGTGCGGTCGGATCGTTTCGCCCTGGTTCATCGGAATGCCCCCGACAAGCTGGGCGAGATAGTCGCTGAACAGGATCTGCGAAAGCAGCGCCTCGACCTCCCCAAACTGGCCGTCCGCTTCGAGGCGCGCGGCCCAGCCTGCGGTCTGCCGGAGGGTTTCGAGATAGGTCGCGACCCAGGCGAGGCCGTGCGCGCGGTGCTGGTGGCGCTCGAAGGCGGCGCGGTCCGGTTTGCCGTTCGGCAG
>JBGTKE010000045.1:0-2827 GCA_041744775.1 Hyphomonas sp.
TGACAGTTCGGTGCCCGCAATCCACGGTGGCTGGGCCTATTACACGCGCTTCCGCGAGGGCGGCGAATACGCGATCTATGCCCGCAAGCCCGCTGCCGAAGCGTTCACCGACGGCGGCGCGGAAACCATCCTTCTCGACGGAGATGCGATCGGCAAGGATCAGGACTATTTCGCCTTCGGTGACCTCGAAGCCTCGCCGGATCACAAGACGCTGGCCTACGGCACCGACACCAAGGGCAGCGAGTATTACGAGATCCGTGTAAAGAACATCGAGGCCGGTGAAGATACCGGCGTGCTGATCGAGAACGCCTACGGGCCGTTCGAATGGAGCGCCACCGGTAAGGCGATCTTCTGGGTCAAGCGCGACGAGAACGCCCGGCCGAACGCCGTCTACCAGCGCGACCTCGCCAGCGGCACGGACACGCTGATCTATGAGGAGAAAGACCCCGGCTTCTTCGTCAATCTCGAAACGAGCGAAAGCGAAGAGGTGATCTTCATCTCCGCCGGCGGACACACGACCACAGAGGTCCACTGGTTCCCTGCCGATGAGCTGAACCCGACGCTGCGCCTCGTGGCGCCGCGCGTGACCGATCACCAGTACTCGGTCACTCATTGGGACGGCGAATTCTACATCTCCACCAATATCGATGGCGCTGTCGACTTCAAACTGGTGAAAGCGCCGATGGCGTCCACGTCGTTCGAAAACTGGCAGGAAGTGATCCCGCACCGGCCCGGCACGCTGCTGCTCGGCTCGGTCGCGCAGAAAGACTATCTCTCGATCATGGAGCGCGAAGGCGGCCTGCCGCGCATCGTCATTCACAAGCGCGGCATGACCGACAGCCACACGATCAGCTTCGACGAAGCGGCCTTCGATCTCGGCCTCGACGGCGGCTATGAATATCACGTGCCGGTGCTGCGTTTCGACTATGCCTCGCCGACCACGCCTGACCAGGTGATCGACTACAATCTCGAGACGCGCGAACGCGTGCTGCGCAAGACGCGGGAAGTTCCCTCGGGCCACAATCCTGCCGACTATGTGGTCGAGCGGATCATGGCGCCCTCGTGGGACGGCGCGGAAGTTCCGGTGACGCTGCTGCGCCACAAGGACACGCCGGAGGATGGCACCGCGCCGGTGCTGCTCTACGGCTACGGCTCCTACGGCATCACCATCCCGGCGGACTTCCGCACGGGCCGGCTCAGCCTCGTGGACCGCGGCTTCATCTATGCCATCGTCAATCCGCGCGGCGAGATGGCCAAGGGCTACCAGTGGTATCTTGATGGCAAGCTCGACAAGAAGACCAACACGTTCAAGGACTATGTCGCGGCCGGAAACTTCCTCGTCGAGAAGGGCTACACCTCGCGCGGCAAGCTGATCGGCCAGGGCGGATCGGCCGGCGGCCTGCTGATGGGCGCGGCGGCGAACATGGATCCGGGCCTGTTCGGCGGCATCATCGCGGCGGTGCCGTTCGTCGATGTGCTGAACACGATGTCGGACGAGAGCCTGCCGCTGACCCCGCCCGAATGGCCGGAATGGGGCAATCCGCTCACGGACGAAGCGGCGTATGACACAATCCTCGCCTACAGTCCGTATGACCAGGTGACCGCGCTCGACTATCCTCCGATGCTGATCACCGGCGGCGTCACCGATCCGCGCGTTACCTATTGGGAACCTTCGAAGTGGGCAGCGAAGCTGCGCCATGAGGCGCCGAACGCGGGGCCCTACTTCCTGCGCATCAACCTCGACTCCGGACACTTCGGGGCCTCCGGCCGGTTCGAGGGCCTCAAGGAGGTAGCGATCGAGTACGCTTTCGCGCTGGCCGCGGCGGGCAAGATAGACAGCGTGGACCTCTCGACACCGGAGTAGGGCGGTTGCTCTACTTCCTCGATTGCGAGTTCAACGGCTTCGGCGGAGAGCTGATCAGCCTTGCCTTGTCGAGCGCGACGCGTGAGCTCTACCTCGCCCGGCCGGAGGACGAGCTGAACGCGATGGCGGCGCATGACTGGGTAGCCGAGCATGTGCTGCCCTTTCTCTCGCTCGCGGGCGCCCGCCCGCAGGTCCTGCCGCGTGACCAGTTCGGACGGGCGATCCTGTCCTTCCTTGCCGGCGATCCGTCGCCCTCGGTGATCGCCGACTGGCCGGAAGACCTGATGCACCTGATGCACTGCCTGATCATCGCGCCGGGCCAGATGGTGAAGATACCGGACCTCTCGCTGCGCCTGATGCAGGGCTCCGCCTATCCGAGCGAAATCACCGACGCCGTGCAGCACAACGCCCTGTGGGACGCGCGGGCGCTGCGGCAGGCGGTTCTGGGGTAGTTCGGGGATTCCTGGCCGCGTCACCAGCGGGATTATCCCGGTTGCAGCGGCGCAGGCCTTTGCCTATACACCGCGTTCGGTCGGAGCGTAGCGCAGCCCGGTAGCGCACTAGTCTGGGGGACTAGGGGTCGGAGGTTCGAATCCTCTCGTTCCGACCAAAAAAAACCAAAAGCGGAAGACGTAGGGCGGATTCGGCTGAAGAGCGAAACCACGCGTTCCAGAGCTCTTACCTCAGCCGCCATATCTGCTACAAGATGCGCTCGGATTTTCGGGGAGCAGGAAAGCCTGTGAAATATGCGCCCATCCTTGTGCTGCTGTGCGTTACGGCGTCCTTTGCGACGGCTGAGACGCCAAGTCCCACGGCCACAGCCATTGAGGACCTGAACAAGGACGCGTTTCGCGCGCTTCAGTATGTAAGAAGCAGCAAGCCCAGCGGCAGTTGGGGCGAAAGGGAAGCGCAAGTCGTCAAGACCGCGCTGGTGAAGGATGGAGTTCTGGACATTTCAGAGCA
>JBGTKE010000046.1:0-4489 GCA_041744775.1 Hyphomonas sp.
CGGCGCCTCGTCCACCAGCTGCGGCGCCGCCATCATCATTGCCAGCCGCGGGTCCTCGAACCGGATCCGCCCCGCGCCCCGCCCGAGCGCCCGTGCCCCTCGAGATCGAACCCGTACACATCAAGCCCCAGCGCCACCAGGTTCGGAATCAGCCGGTGATAATGCTCCAGATACCGCTCGGCATATTCGCCATACCCGTGCGCCAGCAGCAGCTTCGCGCGCGGCGCCGGGCTGCGCCACACATACCCCGCTCGCCCCCGCCCGAAATCCCAGGCCTCTGTCGCCGGTGCATCAGCCATCCGGTACCTCCCGTCCAAACCCCGATCCTGCGCGAAGTTGGCGCCCGGCGCCAGTTCAGGGCCGTGCCTCGCGGGCTGAAAAGATCTTCATCTCGGTCGGGGCAGGCGACAGCGCCCGGACCGCCCGCACGAACGCCCGGCTTTCCGGCAACGCAAAATGCGCCTTCAGCGCCTCCATGTCGGCCCAGTGTTCGACAAACACCAGCCGCGCCGAATCCTCGCAATCAACATGCACATTATGCGCAAGACACCCCGGCTCCGCCCGCGAGCGCGCCGAATGCTTCGTACAAAGCCGGGTGATCTGCGCCGCCGTCTCGGGCGATGTGATGACGTGCCCGATGACGAGGATCACTTCCGCCGCACCGCATAATTGAAACTCACCGAAATCCGCGCCTCTTCGCTCGTCCCCGGCATCACCTCGTGCCGCAGCCAGCTCTCCCACATCAGGCACGTCCCCTCCGCCGGCGATACGTACACGAACCGCCGCGCACCCTCCGGCGCCTCGTCCACCAGCTGCGGCGCCGCCATCATCATTGCCAGCCGCGGGTCCTCGAACCGGATCCGCCCCGCGCCCTCCGGCACGCACACATAATAGGTGCCCGAAATGACCGAGCCCGGATGGATATGCCCGGAATGCTGCCCGCCCTCGCCGAGCACGTTGACCCACAGCGCATCAAGCTCCAGCGCGAGGCCCTCCATGTCCCAGTGCAGCGCCGCCGCAAACTTCGCCGCCGCCTTGTCGAGAAGTTTCTTCAGCGCGCCGAATTCCGGGAACCGCTGCGGCAGGTCGTCGAGCGAAGCGTACGACGTATAGCCTGGATACCCCTCCCGCTCGCACCAGTCATTGCCCGCCGCGTCGTCCTCCGACAGCACCCACACCGCGCGCTCCACGCTCGCCCGCAAGGCCGCGTCGCCCACGGCCATCTCTTCGATCAGTGTCGCAAACAGGTGTCGCATGCGGGGGCCTCCACCCCCGCGCGTTACAGGCTCTTGGCCAGCGCTTCAAGCTGCGCCGCCGCCGCGCCCCAGCCTTCGTGGAACCCCATCGCCTCGTGTTCCTTCAGCGTCTCCTCGTTCCAGTGCAGCGCCCGCCAGATCATGTGCGTACGGCCCTGGCCCGCCTCGGCCAGCAGCGTCTCGGTCACCATATAGGCCCGCTCGGACGGCACCCAGCCGGCCCGGAACGCGTCCGTCGACACAATCCGCCGCATCGGCTCCACCGCGAGAAACACGCCCTTATTCGGGAAGGATTCCCCGTCCGGCCCCCGGAACACCGACGTCATCTCGCCGCCGGGCCGCAGGTCCATCACCACCTCGGTCGCCCGCCAGGGCTTGGGGCAGAACCATTCTTCAAGCAGTGCCGGCTCGGTCCAGCAGCGCCAGACATTCTCCACCGGCGCGTCCATCAGCCGGTCCAGCGTCAGCACATATTTTCCGGGGGAAAGGGCGGTCATGGCAGTCATCTCCTGTTCAATTCGGTTCGTGTCTTGTCCGAATGTCCCGGTCCGCAGCGGCCCGGCCGGCTGGAAATTATGTATCACCACGCCCGATCCACCGATCCGGGTACGGATCAGTTTCAGCTCGCGCGGCGGCGTGCCCTCGGCAAAGAAGCGCTTGCCCGTGCCCAGCAGGACCGGAACGACAATCAGCACCACCTCATCGGCCAGCCCATGCTCCAGCAGCACCGGCGTCAGCGTTGAACTGCCCCAGAGGATCAGGTCCGGCCCGCCGCCCTCCTTGATGCGCCGCACTTCGCCCGCGATGTCGGGTCCCACGCCCTGCGCCGGCCCCCAGCCGAGGCTTTCCGGCCGGTGCGTCGCTACGAATTTCGTCGCCGCATTGAACGCGTCGGCGATCGGACCTGCGGCCGCCGGCCAATACCCCGCCCAGATGTCATAGGTGCGCCGTCCCAGCAGCAGGTCGAAGGGCTCCGCCTGCGCGGCGCCCAGCGCCTCGTCCACGACCGGATCGTCAAACGGCGCCGACCAGCCGCCATGCGGATAGTCCCCGTCCTCACCCGGCCCGCCCGGTGCCTGGATGATGCCGTCCAGCGAGATATATTCAAGGATCGTCAGCCTACGCATCTATCAGGTTCCCGGGCACAGCGAACAATTGCTCGACATAGCGGCGCAGGTGCGCCGCGCTCGCCGCGCCGACCGCCGGATCACCGCTCGCTTTCGCCAGGATGAACGCGCCCTGCACCACAGCCACCATGTGCAGGGCCAGCCCGCGCGCATCGATCTCAACCCCGCGCGACGCCTTCGCCGCCTCAATATCCGCCACCAGCACGTCGGCATGACGGCTCATGCTGTCCCACGCCGCTGCGCGCACCGCCGGGCTCGTGGTCCAGGCCTCCTGCGCCATCGTCCCCACGAAACAGGTGAACTCGGCAATCTCGCCGCGCATCATCTCAGCGCGCAGGTCGATATACCCGAGCACCCGCTCCAGCGGATCGTCCGGCGCGTGATACGGCGCGGCCTCGAAGAAGGGCTCGGTCAGCGCCGACCAGTGATAGCCCGCCGCCGCCGCCAGCTCGTCCTTGCTCTTAAAGTGATGAAAGAACGCGCCCTTCGACACGCCCGCAGCGGCGCAGATCTCGTCCACGCTGGTTGCCGCCAGACCCTGCCGACGCACCAGCCCGAACGCCGCCTCCATCAGGCTGTCGCGGGTTTTGGGGTTTGCCGTGCGGGCCATCAAACATCTCCGGATCGATTAAATACCGACTAGTCGGTTTGTATGTCAACACGCGAATCCGCAGCCGCAAACGAAAAGCCGTCCACAGGTGCCCTCCAGACGGCTTTTGGACTCGTTTCTGGTGCGGCCAGCCCCCGCTACTCCGTCGGCATCAGCCCCGCCGCCGTCAGGCGCTCGACGATGATCGGCAGCAGCTTGTCCGGAATCTCCCCCGGCGGCGGCTGGCTGGTGAACACCCGCGACTCCGACAGCACCCGCTCGCCCTGCCGGATCACGAAGCCCTCATAGTCCTTCGCCGCCACCTCGCGGCAGATCTCGGTATAATTGTTGAGGCCCCCGGCATACGGCATGAACATCCGCGGCTTGCCCGGCACGTTGGCGCCCATGTACCAGCTGTTCGCCTGCGGCAGCAGCGTCGGCGTCACCGCTTCCGCCACATGCCGGCACCAGGCGGCCTCGGCCTCTTCGCTCGCCTCGATGCTCGTCTGCTGGCGCTGCTTCAGCGACACGAGGCAATCGGCGATCCACTCGACATGCTGCTCGATCGAATTGATCATGTTGGTCAGCACCGACGGGCTGCCCGGCCCGGTGATCGTGAACAGGTTCGGAAAGCCCGCCACCATCAGCCCCAGATAGGTGCGCGGCCCCTCGGCCCAATGATCCTTGATCCGCCGCCCGCCGCGCCCGACAAGGTCGATCCGGTCAATTGCCCCGGTCATCGCATCAAACCCGGTCGCCAGCACCACCGCGTCAAACGCATAGCCGCGCGTCGCCGTCCGGATTCCCTCTGCATTGAATTCCACCAGCGGCTCCGCGCGCAGATCGACCAGTTCGACATTCGGCCGGTTGAACGTCGCATAATACCCTGTGTCGACGCAGGGCCGCTTGGTGCCGAACGGATGATCCTTCGGCGTCAGCAGGTCCGCCACCGCCGGATCGGCCACCTGCTGCCTTATCTTGCCGGCGACGAATTCCTGCACGATCCGGTTGGCTTCCGGATCGATCGCCGTATCTGCAAACGCCCCCAGGATGCGGAATCCCCCCCAGGCCCAGCGCCGCTCGAGCTCGGCCTTGATCTCCTCCGGCGCCGTATCGGTGGCGAGCGCGTCCGAGCCCTCGTTCTGGAATCCCCCCACGGTATCACGCGACGCGGCGCGGTAGGCGCGCGGATCCTTCGACCAGGCGTCGAAGTCAGCGTCCGGAATCGGGCCATTGTGCGCCGGCATCGAATAGTTCGGCGTGCGCTGGAACACCGTCAGGCGCGAGGCCTGCTCGGCAATCACCGGGATCGACTGGATCGCCGACGAGCCCGTGCCGATGATGCCGACGCGCTGGCCGGAAAAATCCACGCCCTCATGCGGCCAGCGCGAGGTGCGGTAGATGTCGCCCTTGAACGTCTCGATGCCGGGGAAGGTCACGTCCGTCGGAATCGACAGGCACCCCGTCGCGAGGATCAGATGCCGGCAGCTCAGCGCCGGGCCCGTATCCGTCTCCAC
>JBGTKE010000047.1:0-6459 GCA_041744775.1 Hyphomonas sp.
ACGATGAACCCGCCCAGCAGGAGCAGCACCACGGGATCGGCATAGGGCGCGGCAATCTCCTTGAGGCTCATCCTCCCGAACAACGGCAGGATGGCCAGCGGCAACAGCGAGGTGATCGCAATCGGCAACGCCTCGCTCGCCCACCAGACCGCCATCAGCGCCAGCAGGCCGGCCACCAGCAGGCCCTGGCGTTCCAAACCGTCTGGCAAAGGCAACAGCGCAATCAGTACGCCCAGCACGGGCCCGAGGAACAACCCGATCCGGGGCGCCAGGCCCGACGACGGCTTCGCGCCCGACGCATCGGACGGCGTAGCCTGGCGCGGCGGGGATGTCTCTCCCGTCTCGGTCATGTCCTTGTCCTCGAACCCCGAAGTCTCTCGCCGAGGCTTAGCCTGCTTTGCCGGAAGGGGGAACGGGGGCACCCGGCTTGCCATCGGGCCGGGCGCGCCGTAACCCTCGGCGTCACGTGCGGGCGTGGCGAAATTGGTATACGCAAGGGACTTAAAATCCCTCGGCCGCAAGGCCTTGCCGGTTCAAGCCCGGCCGCCCGCACCAGACCTCCGAGTTTGTCCTACGGTGCCAGCCGGATCTTCGCGTAGCCCGACAGCGTCCGGTGCACAGGGCATTTCTCTGCAATCTCGACCATCCGCGCGCGCTGGTTCTCGTCGAGGTCGCCTTCGAGGGTGATCCCGACCGTAAACGTGTCGATCTTGCTCTCGCGAGACTCGCAGTCTGCGCAATCTTCGGCGTGGACCTTTACATGCTTCACCGAAACGGCGATTCGCTCCACCGGCCATTTCTTTTGGTCCGCGTACATCCGCATGGTCATGGACTTGCACGCCGCAAGGCTCGCTGCCAGCAGGTGATAGGGCGTCGGGCCGAGATCCCTGCCGCCCACGTCCGGCGGCTCGTCGGCCAGCAGGAAGTGTTTCCCGACGCGGATAAGGTTCGAGTAAGGACCATCGCCCGTCTCCTCGGCCACCACCGCGCCTTCCGGATGGCCGGCGGGCTCCGGCGCCGGAATGTAGCGACCCGCCCAGGCGGCAATCACCTGCGCGGCATAGACCGCGTCCGCCGGTTTCGACAGGAAATGGTCGGCATCGCCGAGCGAGACAAAGCTCTTGGGATGTTTGGCTGCCCGGAAAATCGTGGTCGCATTGTCGATGCCGACCAGCGTGTCGCCCGGCGCCTGCATCACCAGCAATGCCTTGCGCATGTCTGCAATCCGCTGCATCTGCGGCTGGTTGCGGATGTCCTCAAGCAGTTCGCGGCGAAGGGTGAACGGCCGCCCGCCGAGTTGCACTTCCGCCGCGCCATGTGACTCGATGGCCGCCACCGCCTCGGCAAAGTGCTGCTCGACATGCGCCACATCCGCCGGGGCGCCGATGGTGACGACAGCTGCGGCGTCCGCAATCCGCCCCGCCGCCGCCAGAACCGCCGCGCCGCCAAGGCTGTGGCCGATCAACAGGTCAGGTGATCCGTAGGCGGAGCGCAGGAAATCGGCGGCCGCCACGAGGTCGTCCACATTGGTGGAAAACGTCGTGTTCTCAAACGCGCCGCTCGAGGCACCGAGCCCGGCAAAGTCGAACCGCAGCACGGCAAAGCCCTGCCCGGCCAGCGCGCGCGACACCCGCACCGCCGCCACCGATTCCTTGCTGCAAGTAAAGCAATGCGCAAAGATCGCCCGCGCGCGCGGCGCTCCCATCGGATGTTCCAGCCGGCCGGACAGGGTCTGTCCATGCGCGCCGGGAAACGTCAGGATTTCGGTTTTCATGGTTTCAGCCTTCCGGCAGCGGAGTGAATTCCTGGTTGTCGCCATCCGGCAGTTTCATCCGGCCTTGTTTCCAGTCTTCCTTTGCCTGCTCGAGCCGGGCCTTGGATGACGACACGAAATTCCAGAAGATGAACCGCTCGCCAATCGGCTCGCCGCCGAGCACCATCACGGTCGAAGGCGCCTGCGCGGTGACGCGCACATCGCTCTGGCCGAGTACGGCCATCTGTCCCGGATTCAGCGCGTGTCCCGCAACTTCGATTGCGCCCTCGGTGAGATACACCGCCCGCTCGGCGTGCTCGCCGGGCACGAAGCGGTTCGCGCCTGCGTCCATGTCCCAGTGCATATAGAACAGCGGCGAGTTCACCTTCACGCCGGCGTCCATCCCGTCCGCCGCGCCCGCGATCATCCGTCCACGGAGGCCTGTCTCGGTCCAGGTTGGAAGGCTGCCGGCCGGATGGTGCCAGAAGCCGGGATCGATCTCCTCGTCTTCGTTCGGCAATGCGACCCAGGCCTGAATGCCGTGCATGCGCGCGCCGTGCATCCGCGCATGCTCCAGCCGCTCCGAATGCGTGATGCCGCGTCCCGCCGTCATCCAGTTCACCGCGCCGGGCTTGATCTCCTGCTTGAAGCCTAGGCTGTCGCGGTGCGTCATCGCGCCGGAATAAAGATAGGTGACGGTCGAGAGGCCGATATGCGGATGCGGGCGCACGTCGAGTTCGCGCGGAATGCCGGGCGCGAAATCCACCGGTCCCATCTGGTCGAAAAAGATGAACGGCCCGACCGTCCGCCGCTTCGCAAAGGGCAAAACCCGACCGACTTCAAACCCGCCGCCCAGATCGCGCGCGCGTTTGTCGATGATGAGTTCGATCATGCCTGTCTCCTGTCTGCCTGCCTGAATTTGACCCAACTGTAGTCTGACCACGAGGATTTTTCTGGCCACACGCGTCTGATAACACATATGCCAAATTGTGCCGGGTCTGCCCGGCGGGCTGTTGACGACGTGATCAAGGCGCCGGGTTTCTTGATCGGTCCGTAGACGGATAGATCAGGTAAACGAGACGTTCAGCCAGTCGGGGCGCACATAGGGCTCACCCAGATCACGGGCGACCAGCTTATGGGCAATCGTGCCCTGATCCACGGTCAGGCCGTTGGCGAGGTGCCGGTTGGCATTGATCGCGCCGCGCGCGCCCTTGTTGGCGATCTGCATCACGAAGGGCAGGGTGGCGTTGTTCAGCGCATAGGTCGACGTGCGCGGCACGGCGCCGGGCATGTTGGCGACGCAGTAGTGAAGTATTCCGTCCACGTCATAGATCGGATCTTCGTGGGTCGTCGCGTGGCTCGTCTCGAAACAGCCGCCCTGGTCGATGGCGATGTCGACCAACACTGCGCCGGGCTTCATCGTCTTCAGCTGCGCACGGCTGATCAGCTTCGGCGCGGAGGCGCCGGGGATCAGCACCGCGCCGATCACGAGGTCGGCTTCCTTGATCGCTTCGGCGAGTGAATGCGCGGTCGAATACATCGTCTTCAGGCTGCCGCGGAACTGCTCGTCGAGCTGGCCGAGCCGGATATTGTTCCGGTCGAAGACGGTTACGTCGGCGCGCATGCCCACGGCGATCTCGGCCGCATGGGTTCCCGAAACGCCGCCGCCGATGATCACCACTTTCGACGGCGCGACCCCCGGAACCCCGCCGAGGAGAATGCCGCGTCCCCGCTTGGTCCGCATCAGCGCCCAGGCCGCGACCTGCATCGACATCCGCCCGGCCACCTGGCTCATCGGGCGCAGCAGCGGCAGTCCGCCTTCGGAATCGGTCACCGTCTCATAGGCGATTGCGAGGCAGCCGGATTTCATAAGGCCCCTCGCCTGAACCGGATCGGGCGCGAGGTGGAGATAGGTGAACAGGGTATGGCCCGGCGTCAGGCGGGCAGTCTCTTCGGGCTGGGGTTCCTTCACTTTGACGATCAGTTCGCTGCCACTGAAAACTGCGTCGGCATCGGGGACGATCTGGGCACCGACGGACGTATAGGCTTCGTTGACGAAGCCGGAATTGAGACCGGCGCCAGACTGGACAAGCACGGAATGGCCGGCGCGAACCAGTTCGCCTACGCTTTCCGGTGTCAGCCCGACACGGGATTCCTGCTTCTTGATTTCAGTTGGAACACCGATGCGCATAAAGCCTCTCCCAGGGGAAAGTCCATGCCTATAGCCTCGGAACTGAGCAATTTCCAGCCGTTGCTGACTGGTTAAAAAGAATGAGCCGCACGCGGGTAAAGGAACAAACCCCGCATGCGGCTCATCTGCACGGCGAAGATCGCCGGTTTGCGTTACATCGAGCGCGACACGGTCAACACAACGCGGTCATCGGCGATTTCAACGCCGTCGATGTCCGTGCCCCAGTAGCGCAGGTCGAAGCCGAAGCCTGCGGCCTCGGTCGTCGCGCCGAGCGACCAGTTGGTGTAGTCGCCGCCGCCATCGAACGAGTAGTTGCCGACGCTGCCGTCAATGCCGAGGTTTTCCGCGAGGGCGAAGCCAGCGGTGGCGTTGAGGTACAGGTTTTTGTTGTCGGGGTCGTAATAGGCTTCGCCGCCCACCGAGAGGCCGGCATCGAAGGAATAGCCAAGTGCGCCCTTGAGCTCGACGAAGTCGAGATCGGAATCGTCAGCGTCCGGGTAGACGTAATAGATTACGCCGAGGTCCCAGCTCACGCCGTTGGCGAACTCGCTGGCGATGCCGCCGTAGAAATCCACTTCGATATTGGCATCGGAGCCGTCGTCAAAGTCGATGTTGGAGGCCCAGATACCGGCATAGAAGATGCTGTTGGTATAGTCGAAGCCGCCCGAGATGGCCGGGTCGCCGTTCGACTGGGAGATGCCGCGCCACACATAGTCCGTGGACAGGGCCACGTTGCCAGAGAATTCGCCTTCGGCGTGAGCGCTGCCTGCTGCTGCGATCACGGCGGCGGCGAGAAGGCTGGCCCGGGAGAGTTTGCTTATCATTGGAGGAAACCTCGCTTCTGTCATCACGCTCCTGATCGAGCGCCGAGTATGTAGATGCCGGGGGGCGCCAGAAATTCGATGGTAAACGTCAGGTAAGGGCGTCTGGAAACGCCGCTTCGCTGCGGTTTTGGGCACGCAACCCGCGCTCTGCCTCGGCTTTGTGCGGTGCAGTGAATCCGCACCTGTGTGGCGAATTCGCAACAGATCCGGGCTCTAACGGGCGACCAGCGGCGCATAGCCGAGATGCATGCCGGCATCCACGAGCAGCGTTTCACCGGTCACGTGCCGTGAGGCGTCGGTCAGGAAGAACACCGCCGAGTCGGCGACATCATCGGGTCCGCTCGCCACGTTGAGCGGCACCGAGGCGGCCACACCAGCTTCCATTTTCGCGTATTGCTCGGCGCTCATCTCGTCCTTGAACCAGCGGGTGCCGATGAAACCCGGGCAGATCGCATTGACGCGGATGGCGGGCGCGAGAGCGCGGGCGAGGCTCAGCGTCATCGTGTTGAGCGCGCCTTTGGTGGCGGCATAGGCGACCGAGGACCCGATACCGGTCACGCCGGCGATTGACGAGACGTTCAGCACGGCGGAGGCGCGGCCGGTCTGCCGGTGCGCTTCGACCAGCAGGGATTTGACCTTCTGCATCATCAGGAAAGGGCCCGCGACGTTCACCGCATAGGTGTGCAGGAAATCCTCGCGCGTCAGCGCATCGAGATCCGAATGGACGCGCGCATGTTTGGTGATGCCGGCATTGTTGACGAGGATGTCGAGCCGCCCCGATTGCGCGGCGGCCTCGGCGAGCCTGGCGCAGCCTTCATCGGTCGAGACATCCGCCTGCACGAGGCGGGCCTGGGCGCCAGCCTTCTGGCAGTCGGCAACGGTGGCTTCGCCGTCCGCGACGGATTTCGTGCAATTGATGATAACGCTGGAGCCGCGTTCGGCGAGGCGCAGCGCGATCGCGCGGCCGAGGCCTGTGGCCGATCCGGTGACGAGCGCGCTGCGGCCTTCGAGGTCTTTCGGTTGCGGGCTCATGGGGGTCCTCCGGCAGGTTCTGTGAGTTGTATATCTCCCTCGTATCCTGGCCGGCCGGCCTGAGTCCACTGGCCGATCAGTCAGCCAGCGGAGGATCGAGACCCGCGCCGGGCACAGGCCCCTGGCGCGCCTTCCGGCGCAGCCATGCAAGACCGACCGCAAGACCCACAAGCGTAAGCCCGGCGACGAGCAGCGTGACGGGCTCTGCGCCGAAGGTCTCGAAGTATTGCGTGTAGGCGTGGATGGCGAGGAAGACGAGCGCGCTGACCGAGAGGAATCCGCCGCGGCGCGTGAGCATCGCGAGCGCGATAGCAAGACCTGCCCAGCCGATCGAGAACGGCCATTCGGGCACGGTCAGGGCGGTTTTCTGCCAGGTTTCGTAGGCGTCATAGTCCTCGTAGCGGACCGCGTTCCAGCCGGAATCGCCCAGCACGTCGCCCCAGAGCGAGCCGACCCAGAAGGCGAAGTGGACGAGCACCATCGCAGTGCGTGCGCCGGTCGTAAGCAGCATCTGCCAGGCCTCGCCCGCCCAGCCGCGCGCCTTGTAGAGCAGGGCGGCGAGGGCGCCGAACACGCCGATCGTAATCAGGGGCTCCTCGACGAAGAGGGCATAGGACGCGTGCCAGTAGCGGGTGCCGGTGCCGAACACGGCGCCGAGC
>JBGTKE010000048.1:0-1975 GCA_041744775.1 Hyphomonas sp.
GCGAAGGGCGCGCTCGCCTCCTGGAACAGGTACCGCGACGATGTGATCGAGTTCCTCGAGAGTGAAGCGCCGCAGGGCGTCGTGCTCGCCGGCCATTCGATGGGCGGCTGCGTCGCGCTGCTGGTGGCGGGCAAACGGCCGGACCTCGTCAAGGGTCTCGTGCTGGCCGACCCCGTGATCCTGTCGCGCAAAGCCTATTTCTGGAACCACGTCTTCCCCCCGGTGAACTGGCTGATCAGCCGCAACGGCATGGCGGCGCGCGCGAGGAAGCGGCGCGGCGAGTTCAATTCCTTCCGCGAAGCGCTCGATGGCTATGCCTGCAAGCCGGCCTTCAAGTCCTGGCGCGAACCTTTCCTGGCCGACTACCTGCTCGACGGTCTCGACCGCGCGGACGATGGCCCGCCCGACGCCGTAAAGCAGAGCTGGAAACTGCTCTGCACCCCGAATTGGGAGGCCAGAACCTTCGGCGCCCATCGCCACGCGCCGTGGCGCGCGCTGCGCAAGGTGCGCAGGAAGAACATCCCGGTCGTCATCCTGCGCCCGAGCCGCGACTCGGTGATCACTGACAAGGTCCGTGCCGAGATCATCCAGAAGAATCCCTCGCTGATGATGCGCGGCATCCGCGGCACCTCGCACTTCCTGCCGATGGAAGCCCCCTATGAAATCCGCGACCAGCTCTCGGCCTTCATCGCGCGCCTGGTGGAGCGCCTGACGCTGGAAGAGGATGGCCCGGTGTCGCGGAATCTGAGGCAGCGGCGGCGGCGGGCGGGGTAGTTCGAGGCGTTCCACCCTCTCCGCAGATGCCTGCGAAGGCAGGCATCCAGCGCAGGAAAAGACTTTCTTCTTTATCTGGACCCCTGCCTACGCAGGGGTCTGCGGTGTGGGAGTGCAAGGTCAGCCTCACCACAAATCCCGTTCCGGCGACGCCGCTGTCGCGAGCTTCACCATCAGCCGCGCCAGCTCCGCCTGTTCCTTGTCCGACAGCGCGCTCACCAGCCGCGCCTCCTCGGAAATCGCCAGCGGCACGATCAGCTCATAGATGCGGGTCCCGGCCGGTGTCAGCACGAGGTTTGACCTTCGCGCATCATCCGTGGACGGACGCCGCTCCAGATAGCCCACCTCGATCAGCCCGGCGACGGCGCGGCTCACCGCCACCTTGTCCATCTGCGTGCGCTGGCCGATCTCGGTGGCGCTGATGCCCGGCGTGTCGGCGGTCACCGCCATCACCCGCCACTGCCACACAGAGAGGCCGAACTCCCGGTCATACAATTCCGCAATCCGCTGCGAGACGGCGTTCGAGAGAACCGACAGCCGGAACGGCAGGAAGGTCGACAGGCGTAAGGGCGCGGGGTGGGATTTTTCGGGCATCTCTTCCTCTGGCTGCGCTTGCAGAAGGGCGCAAAATTAGTTACATATGAAACTATCTCTCCCCGCCTTGCAAGACAGGAACGCGTCCCATGACCGACCTTTTCGACAATCCCGCCGGTCTCGACGGCTTCGAATTCATCGAATTCTCGGCGCCCGAGAAGGGCGTGCTCGAGCCGGTGTTCGAAACCATGGGCTTCACCAAGGTCGCCCGCCACCGCTCCAAGGATGTCGAACTCTGGCGCCAGGGCGGCATCAACCTGATCACCAATTACGAGCCCAACTCCGCCGCCTGGTATTTCTCGCGCGAGCACGGCCCCTCCGCCTGCGGCATGGGCTTTCGCGTCAGGAACGCAAAGCTCGCCTATGACCACCTGCTCCAGCAGGGCGGCGAGCCCGTCGAGGCGAAGACCGGCCCGATGGAGCTGCACATCCCCGGCATCCGCGGCATCGGCAATTCGATCATTTACCTGATCGACCGCTACGATACCGGCGCGGGCGAACTCTCGATCTACGACATCGACTTCGACTATCTGCCGGGCGTCGACCGCAATCCGAAAGGCGCGGGCTTCAAGGTGATCGATCACCTGACCCACAACGTCTATGGCGG
>JBGTKE010000049.1:0-5459 GCA_041744775.1 Hyphomonas sp.
ATACGCGCCTGTGTCCATGGAAGACTCGATAGTGCAATTGCTTGTCTTCTCAAAGCCGCCGAAACGCTGTCATCCCGGCCAAGGCCGCGCAGCGGCCGCCGAGCCGGGACCTTCTCTCCCCTCCAGCCTCAGCAAGGTCCCAGCTCACGCGTTTCGCTCTGGCCGGGATGACAGGCTCAGCTGAGCTCCAATCCGTCCATCCCGCCACTCTCCCGCCACGCCTTCAGGATCGCGAAATACGCATTCGGCCCGCCGCCATAGGGATTGTTCTGCGACGCCCGGTCACTCGGCTTGCCCTCGTTATTGTAATAGCCCGGCGTGCATTCCTCGAGGAATTGCTGGCGCATGATCGCCGTATCGATGATCTGCTGCACCCAGGCCTCTTCGGCCTCCGCGCTCGGCTCGAACGCCGCCGCCTGCCGCGCCTTCACCTCGGACAGTGTATAGCCGATCTGCTCGGCCTGCTCGTCCAGAAGGTGCGGATAGTTGGCGGTGAATCCCGCCTGTCCCGGCCCCATCAGGAACATGTTCGGAAATCCGTGTACGGTCAGTCCGTGCAAGGACCGCATCCCGTCCGCCCAGTAATCCTTCATGTGCACGCCCCCGCGCCCCACCGGGTCATATCCCGTCCGGCGCGTATAGTCCGTACCCACCTCAAAGCCGGTCGCATAGACGAGGCAATCGATCTTGTATTCCTTGCCGCCGGCCCCGATCGAATCCTCGGTGATCCGGTCCACACCCTGTCCGTTGGTATCCACCAGCGTCACGTTCGGCCGGTTGAAAGCGTCCAGATAAGCGTCATGGAAACAAGGCCGTTTGCAGAACTGGCGATACCAGGGCTTGAGCTTCGCCGCCACTTCGGGATCCTTGATCACCTCATCCACACGCCCGCGCACCTGCTCCATCTTCTTGAAATCGGCAAGCTCGGCCAGCTCCGCCAGCTCCGCCGGCGACAGGCCCTGCTTGTCGCCTTTCGAGGCAATGAACAGGATATTGCGGATAATGTCCGTCCACCCATCATTCACCAGGTCTTCGGGTTCATAGCCGCCGGAGACCAGAGTATTGAAATTCTCCATCCGCCGCCGTTGCCAGCCATCCGGCAGGCCCGCCGCCCAGTCCGGATCGGTCGGCCGGTCATTGCGAACATCGATGGACGAAGGCGTGCGCTGGAACACGTAAAGATGCTTCGCCCCGGCCGCCAGATGCGGCACGCACTGCACCGCCGTCGCGCCGGTGCCGATGATGCCGATCACCTTGTCGCCGATCCTGTCCAGCCCGCCTTCCGGCCCACCGCCCGTATACTGATAATCCCATCGGCTGGTATGGAAGCTGTGCCCCTCGAACGACTCCACGCCCGGAATGCCGGGCAGCTTCGGCCGGTTCAGCGGCCCGTTGGACATCACCACAAAGCTCGCCGTGAACCGGTCATCCCGGTCGGTCTCGATGATCCAGGCTTTCTTCGTCTCATCCCACTGCATCCCGGTCACGCCGGTGCCCAGCAGGGCCTTGTCATAAAGGTTGAAGTGGCGCGCAATCCGCGCCGAATGCTCGAGGATTTCCGGCGCCCTGGTATATTTCTCCTTCGGCATATAGCCGGTCTCTTCCAGCAGCGGCAGGTAGATATAGCTCTCGATATCGCACGCCGCGCCGGGATACCGGTTCCAGTACCAGGTGCCGCCGAATTCGCCGCCAGTCTCGATCATCCGGATATCGTCAAAGCCCGCCTTGCGCAGGCGCGCCGCCGCCAGCATCCCGCCAAACCCGCCGCCGATCACCGCCACCTCGACATGATCGGTCACGGGCAAGCGTTCCACACGCTCCGTGTACGGGTCTTCCAGGTAATGGGCGAACTGGCCGGCGACGTTCACATATTGCTCGTTGCCATCCCCCCGCAGGCGCTTGTCGCGCTCCGCCCGGTAGCGCGCCTTCAGCGCCGCCGGGTCAAATCCAAGATCAAGCGCGCCGGTATCGGCCATATGCAGTCCTCCGAAATCGTGCGGCGCCCGCGCCTCAGCGCGCAGGGCTCCCGCTTCCGTTTCGGAATTTACCCGTGAACCGCGGCCCGCAAAAGCCGTGACCCGGCGTCACGCCACAGGCGCCTGCAGGAATGCGTGCGGGTCTGCCGGCGAAGAGATATAGTGCACCGGGTCCAGCGCCGGTTCCTCGCGCAGGTCTTCGGCGGCCACGCGATCGTACAGCGCGTCCCACATCGCACCTTGCGAACTGGCCGAAAACATCCGGCTGGCGGTCACACAATCCGGTTATGGGCATGAATGAGATCTGTCCCTGGTGCCGGCGGCAGGACCGTAGATTCACCACCTTCAACGGCCGCGGCGCTGTGACCCGTTCCATGACTGAATCCCCTTCTAGGTCATGGAACAACCCGTGGTGAGAGTCACGCTATTCCAGAAAAAAAGCGAGTCGAGCCTATTGATGGGGCCCGGCGCCGCGCCGCGCGGCCCGGCGTGCAGGGGGGCGAGGGCGTTACCGCCGCAGCAGAACCCGCGAATCCTCATCCCCGGTAATCACCAACGCGCCGTCCCCGGCAAACCGCCATCCGAGTTCGCCCGACAGCGCGCCCACATATTTCGTTTCCTGGAAAGCCAGCGCCGGCGCGGTGCACGCCCGCTGCGTCATCGCCAGCGGCGACAGCACCATCTTGCTTCCGTCCACGGAATAAGTTCCGCTGAACGTGTTGCAATTGGTTGAGCCGCTCACCCGCCCGTCCGCGCCAAACGCCAGCGTCAGGCGCGAATTGTCGATGATGCCCGTGCGGTTGATGTCTTCCACGATCCATTCGGTGCCGAGCAACAGGGCAGGGTCCGCCGCCACCTCACCCGTCAGCACCGGCACCGCCACGAATCCCGCGTCGTTCGCCCCGGTGATCGTCAGCCGGCCGAGCCCGTCGATGCTGGCTGTTGCCGGGCCGGAGAGCATCCCGGCAAAGGCCATTTCCTGCCCCATGATGCCGTCGCCCATGCACGCCATCTTGGTCATGCCGATACCCGAGAAGGTGACCCTGTCGCCGTCCTGCACATAGTTGCCGAAGAAGCGGTTGCATCCCGTGGTGCCGTTGATCTTTCCGTCCCCGGAGAATGCGATTCCCGGCTCATGGCCGGGTACGACCGCCGCGCCGCCCATGCCCTCCACGGTCCAACGCGTGCCGGCGAGCTTCACCCGCGCCGGGGCGGTCTCCGTCAGGACCGCGCCCTCCGCTGGCGCCTCACGGCCCGGGTTCAGGCAGCAGGCCGAAGTCGCCAGCAGCGCACCGAACGAAAGGAGCGGAACAATGTAGTACCTGCGAAGGCTGCGGCGTCTCATGCTTCGATTCCTCAGTGTCAGTACACGTCCATGATCTCGGTGATCTCGCCGAGCGTCGCCGAGCCGCAACCGATGATCACGCTTCTGTAACCGCTCGACAGCGCCGGCGCCTGGTAGGCCACGTCCTCGGTCGTGATCGCCATCGTCGCCATCCCGTCCGGCGGGACCGGCACCAGTTTCAGGCGCAGCGCCGGGACCGCCGAGCGGTCCATCGGGCCTTCTTCCCAGGTGAAGGTATAGCCGCCGGTGCGGACATCGACCTTGCCGATGACATGGATGGTCGCCACCGCGCCGGGGCCGGGCATCTTGTTGATCCAGGCTTCCCAGCCGCGGCTGCCGAGTACGGCGCAAGATTCTTTTTCGGTCACGGGCGGGGCCTCCTCGACAACGGTTTCAGCGGGCAGGGTTTCCCCGGCGGTGACGGTCACCGGCTTGGCCGCGTCGGGGGCGGCGGCGGCCGTGGTGTCGTTCTGCCAGGGCCAGTACTGGCACCCGGCGAGGACAAGCGTGGAGGCGGCGGCGGCAAGCGCGAGTCTGGTTCTGGTCAAGATAGTCCCCTGTCTGATCTGGTGGTCAGATCACCTCCTGAATTCAAACTCTGTCAAGTTGATGGCAGTTCAGATGGCAGGCCCCAGGGGCCCTCCGGATGTAGGCGCAGGAATCGCCCAACGCCCACACCTTTCCCAGTGGCCACCGGGGAAATCGCCGCGCGAGTCCGGCTGGGTATCCGGCCGGGTTATTCTCCCGGTCATGACAAGACTTGACCCGACTACCCGAACCCCGCCGCGCCTTCGCCCGAACAGCCACCGCGCCCTCCGTCAACTCCGTCTCGTCTGGCTGCTCGGCTGGACGGTACCGGACATCGCCGCCTGGCTGCAGGTCGGCCCGGCCACGGTTTACCGCCGCGTGCAGAAACACGGCCTGAACATGCCCGCCGCCCCCGGCGAGATCGACAGCCTGGTCGCCGAGGAAGTGCGCGACCAGAGCGGCAACGCAATGCTTGCCAGCAACGATCCGCTCGCCAAGGAACTCGTGACAATTCTCGCGAAACTGAACGCCGCGCGGCCGAGAGAAAATCGAGACAAAACGATAAAGGATGAGAATGGAACGCATACGGACGATAGCCGAGATGAATTCATTGATGAGATCGAGGCCCTGGCTGCAATGGACGCCGGGCTGGAGACGCCTTGTTTTACAGGAGATCCGGAAGAAAGGCTTCACCCGGATCAAGGAATCGAGACGAAATCTGATCGAACAGCACCCCTTCCTGCTGAAAGCCCGCCCTACACAAATTCCGCCGCCGGACCTCAAGCGGACATGGTTGCTTTCGGGGGGACGCGGCGCCGGCAAGACGCGGGCAGGGACCGAATGGGTGAGATGGGCGGTCTTGCAGGCGGGGTATCGCCGCGTGGCACTTGTGGCGCCGAACTTCTCGGATGTCCGCGAGGTGATGATCGAGGGGCCGAGCGGCCTGATCTGGACGTCGGCCAAGGAGGACCGCCCGGAATGGCAACCCTCCCGCCACCGGCTTGAATGGGAAAACGGCGCGGTCGCCTATGGCTTCAGCGCCGAAGACCCGGACTCCCTGCGCGGCCCGCAATTCGATCTCGCCTGGTGCGATGAGGCCGGCGCCTGGCCGCGCGGCGAGGCGGTGTGGGACAATCTGCAACTTGCCCTGCGCCTCGGCCCGCATCCGCTCGCGATGGTGACCACCACGCCGCGCGCGACCGGTTTGATCCGCAGGCTGAAGGCCGACCCGATGGTCGCAGAGACGCGCACCCGGATGGCCGACAATGCGGCCAATCTCGCGCCGGGCTTCGTGGAGGTGATGCAGGCCGCTTACGGCGGCACGCAGCTCGGCCGGCAGGAACTCGACGGTGAGATGATCGACGATCCGGCCGGCGCGATGTTCGACCGTGCACGAATCGACGCCCTGCGCGTCAGCGAGGCGCCGCTGGTATTCGACGACTGTATCGTCGCGGTGGACCCGAACATCTCCGCAAAGCCCGGGGCAGACGCCTGCGGCATCATCCTGGCGGGCACCCGGGACGGCATCGGCTATGTGCTGGGCGACGCCTCGGCGCCCGGCCTGAAGCCGCTCGACTGGGCCCTGCGCGCGGTCCACCTCGCCGAGATCG
>JBGTKE010000050.1:0-6275 GCA_041744775.1 Hyphomonas sp.
CCGCGGCTTCGGCCACCTACAGGGGCGGCGACGAAGCCTTCGCGGCCGCCGAGGCCTTCAAGGCCTCGCTGCCCGCCTCGGCAGGCGCCAGCATCGAAGCGGTGGCGGCGCCGACCTTCCTGTTCCGGCACCTGTCGCTGATCCTGACCTTCATGTACTTCGGCTACTTCGTGATGCTGTTTGTCATCGGTCTCAGCGAGAAGACCAAGCCCTTGCCGGAGTCGATCCACAAATCCGTGCTGAAGGCCCACAAGCCGAACACCGGCAACGCCGTTCCGGCTGAATGAGCCAGGTGAGGAGAGAGACGATGAAAACCTTCCGCATCCTCGCAGCCGGCCTTGCGGGCCTTGCCTTTGCAGGGCTCGCCCACGCCGCCGGCGGCGCCAAGCATTCGCATGCCCCCGAAGGCGGCTGGCCGTTCGAAGGCCCGACCGGCCAGTACGACCAGGCCTCTGTCCAACGCGGATACCAGGTCTACAAGCAGGTCTGCGCCAGCTGCCATTCGATGGAGCTGCTGAGCTACCGCAACCTCGGCGAAAAGGGCGGCCCGTTCTATGATCCGGCCTATCCGAACCCCAACGACAACCCGTTCGTGAAGGCGCTCGCCGCCGAGAACGAAATCGTCAGCCCGGTTCCCAACGATGCCGGTGAGTATGACCTGCGTCCGGCGATGCCGGCCGACCGTTTCCGCTCGCCGTTCCCGAACGACGCGGCGGCCCGCGCGGCGAATGGCGGCGCCATGCCGCCCGACCTGTCGGTGATCACCAAGGCCCGCGTTGGCGGCGCGTCCTATGTCTACAGCCTGCTCACCGGCTATCCGGACTTTGCGCTCTATGAAGACCGGGTGATCCAGGAAAATGGCGAGACCGTGTATCAGACGGTGATCGACATGGCGAAGTTCGACAAGCTCGGTTCATCCATGCCGCAACACGGGCCTGCCTACCTGATCCAGCCGGCGGGCCAGTTCTACAACCCCTATATGGCCGGCGACACCAAGCCGAACTATCTGGGTGACCCGCGTCACGCGCCGGCCGGCGGTTTCCTCGCGATGGGCCCGCAACTCGCCGATGGCCGCGTGGAGTATACCGACGGCACCGTCGCTACTATCGACCAGATGGCTATCGATGTGTCGCAGTTCCTGGCCTGGGCGGGTGATCCGAAGATGCAGGCCCGCAAGGAAGTCGGCCTCGCCACAATGGTCTACCTCCTCATCCTGACGATCCTCCTGTGGTTCTCGTACAAGCAGATCTGGCGGAAGGTGGAGCACTAGGCTCTGACCGGAATCCTGAGGACCGAAACAGCCATCCGCTGGGCGACCCCGGCGGATGGCTTTCTCGTTGAGGCCCTGACGCGCCGCTTAGCTTTGTCCGGGCCGATGACGTGGAATCGAGATGGTCAACCCCGTAAGGTAGACCGCGCCCGGTCGCGGGGGGAGGACAGTGGGCGCGGTCTACGCGCGCGTAAGACACAGGGGAGCATCAACGCGCGATGGGAAGCGGGTGCCTAGTGGCGGGAGAGCCAGCTGTCGACTTCATCCCGGGCCTTGTCCTTGGCATAGCCATAACGTTCCTGCAGCTTGCCCTCGAGCTGGTCACGCTTGCCGCCGAGCTCGGCGATTTCATCATCGGTCAGCTTGCCCCATTGTTCCTTCACTTTCCCGGTCATCTGTTTCCAGTTGCCTTCAACCCGATCCCAATCCATGAAGCGCTCCTTCTTCGGTGCTGTCAGGGCGATAACGTGAGCCCGGCTGGCCGGTTCCTCGGGCGTACATGAAAATCCCTTCATCTTGCGAAAGTCTGTCTCGATGACCCGTTGGACACTCGGCATCATCGGCGGCTCAGGGCTGTATGCGATTGACGGGCTCGAGGATCGGCGCGAGGGCCGGCTGGAAACGGCGTGGGGCGCGCCGTCGGATACACTCATGCGCGGGCGGATCGGCGAGGTCGAACTCGTCTTCCTGCCGCGCCATGGCAAGGGCCACCGGCTGACGCCGACCGACGTGCCCTACCGCGCCAATATCGCCGCGCTGAAGGCGGCGGGCTGCACGGATGTCCTCTCCATTTCCGCCTGCGGATCGTTGCAGGAACAGTACGCCCCCGGCGACTTCGTTGCGGTCGACCAGTTCATCGACCGGACGTTTGCACGCGAGAAAACCTTCTTCGGGCCCGGCATGGTCGCGCATGTCTCGATGGCTGAGCCGGTCTGCGCGCGCCTGTCCGGCCTGGCGGCGGACGCGGCCGCGGCGATGGGCGGCAGGGTTCACCGCGGAGGCGCCTATCTCGCGATGGAAGGGCCGCAGTTCTCGTCACGGGCGGAATCGAATCTCTACCGCCAATGGGGCTGCGACGTGATCGGCATGACGGCCATGCCGGAGGCCAAGCTCGCCCGCGAGGCGGAACTGCCCTATGCGACGCTTGCCATGGTCACCGATTATGATTGCTGGCGCGCCGGAACCGAAGCGGTCACGGTCAACAATGTCCTCGAGATCATGCACCGGAACAGCGCACTCGCGCGCCGGGCGATCATTAATCTGGCCGAAACCCTGAACGGAACGCCGCGTACACCATCGCCCCAAGGCATTGAATCCTGTCTGGATTTTGCGCTGATCACGGCGCCTGAGGCGCGCGATCTGCAACTAGTTGAAAGGTTGCAGGTGATTGCAGGCCGGGCGCTCGGCGGTTAAGACTTGTCAATGCGTCCCTGATCTGGCGCGTACATTGCTTGCTGCCGCAATGACTCGGGGGATCTCAAAATGAGCGAAGCACAATTCTATACATTCCTGACAGGCGGCCTCGGCCTCCTGACGGCGCTGATGACCCTGGTGGCCTGGCACCTCTGGCGCCTGCGGGAAGACACGCGCGCCGGGCGTCTCTCGGCGCTCGAAGGCGTTGGCCACGAAATGCGGATCAACCTGCAACGCATGGTCAGCGAGCTGTCGCAGGTCGCCGCCAGCCCGGCCGTCGGCCCGGACGTGCTGCTGCCGATCCGGCATCCGCAGCTTGACGGGGTGAACCGCGCCCTGATCAATGCCAACCGGAACGGTATTGCCGTGATCGGGGTGACCTATCAGGAAATGGAGGCGCGCAAGCTGTCGCTGCGCGCTCAGCTGGCCCAGGGCAATGCGCCCGGCGCCGTGCTTGATGACGCGATGGACGCCGCCATCAATGGCATCGCGGCGCTGTATTTCTGGGAAGTCCACAAGGGCGCGCTGCCCGCCGAGATCGGCCGCGTACGCAGCTGGGACGTTCGCGACTGGATGAAGGCCCACGGATTCAAGTCGGAAGCTTTCCCGGGCGTGCACCTGCGCGACGAAGTGGTCGAGCGCCTGCGGATGTACGGCCTTGAGCTGACGCCGAAGCCGCTGACCCACACGGCGTGGGAATACTACAACATGAGCTATGACCGGCACGCCGATCGCCGCGGCCCGCTCGGCCAACGCCGCGAGAAGGTAGCCGATGACGAACCGGCCCAAGAACTGTGGGACGAGGATGAAAAGCCGCGCGGCTTTTTCGGTTTCCGCAAGAAGCCGGTTGGCGATGCAGCCCCGGAGGCGCCAGAATTCGCCGGTGACATCCGCCAATCGGCGAGCGAACCGGAAGCGCTCGACCTCAGCCGCGAAGCCGTCGGCGTACCGGGAAAAGTGCCGAACTGAAACGGCCTGGGGGAGCTGACGACCTCGGACTATTTGCGCGCGGCTCCGCGCGCCCTTTCTGGGCAAGATTTAATTCTCCGGAGACGAGGGTTGAGCGGCGCTCACGCGTCATTGAAGGGCAGGCGCTGTCCAAACCGGCATTCCTCCTGCTATAGACAGTCAGACCATGAGCCTCTGGACGACCCTTCTCAGCCGTGGCCGGCGCCTTTTCGACAGCGGACCCGAGCCCGATATCGATAGCGCCGGGGCGGACGGGTGCGCGCCGGATCCTAACGATGTGGGCTTCACCGCCGCCGTGGTCGGTCTCGGCGCCAAGATGGCGGCGGCCGACGGCTTGGTCAGCGACAGCGAGATCATGACCTTCGCGCGGGTCTTCCGGGCGCCGCCCGAAGAGGCGGACAATGTACGCCGGGTCTTCATGCTCGCCCGCCAGACCGTGCGCGGCTACGAGGCCTATGCCCGCCGGATCGGCAAGCGCTACCGCGACCGGCCCTGCCTGCTTGAAGGCGTGCTGGACGGCCTGTTCCAGATCGCCGGTGCTGACGGAGTTGTGACCGACGCGGAACTGACCTATCTCCAGACTGTGTCGGACGCCTTCGGGTTCGACCGGGCGACCTTCCGCCGGATCCGCGCCACCCACTTGGGCCCGGAACGTGACGATCCGTACCATATCCTCGGCGTGTCGCATGATGCGGAGTTCCCGGACATCCGATCCGCCTATCGGCGCCTAATGGCTGATCACCACCCGGACCGGATCATACAGATGGGCGCCCCGCGCGAGTTCGAGGACGCCGCGCATGCCAAGGCAGCGTCCATCACATCGGCCTATGCCCGCATTCGCGCCGAGCGCGGCCTGCTCGTGCGGCAGGATTAACCACCGCCGATTTGTGCAGGCGTGTCGCATCAGACGGCGTTGACGCGCCGCCCTGATACCGCCATCTTGATAGCTGATCGTGAGGCCCGATGGACCAGACCCTTCCTCCTTCCCGCTTGCCCGGCCTCCTGGCTTCGCTTCGTGCCGGGCTCGGTTTCCTCGCCCAGCTGCTCGTCGGCGCACTGGTGATCTTCGTGGCGAGCCTGATTGCGATGATGACCGCCCTGGCCGGCCTGATGATCGCGGGCGCCGCGCTGCTCCTGCGGTATGTGGCCGTGCGACAGTCCGGCCCGGTCCGTGTCCGGGTCAACGATCCCCCGGTCTCCCTCCAGGCCCGGCGCACGCCGCGCGGCTGGACGGTCGAGTAGTTTCCCGCAAGAGCAGGCACGGCGTTTGACCCGGCATGAGGGTGCCCTCAAAACGGGTGCACAAGTTTCGACTTGCGCCTACATCCAGACCCCAAGATTATCCTCTCTCCCCGTCATACCGGCGAAAGCCGGGACCCAGAACTTAAACTGAAACAAGGGTTTCTGGGTCCCGCCTTTCGCCGGGATGACGAAATCTGAAAAATTTTTGACGAACAAACCCGGTGGGGTTCCAGGCCGGGTTAGTCTCCCGCCCATGCCCACCCTGACCGCCCTCCGCACCAGCCCCCACTTCGCGCGCCTGTTCGCGTTCGTGCATGTGCTCTGCTGGCCGATCCTCTGGTGGAACCTCTGCCGCTTCTACCGCTGGTGCGCCCGCGAAAACATCACCGACGCCCTCTACACCATCAACCGCTGGGGCAGCCTCACCGTGGTCCGCCTCGGCGACAGGCACGACCCCGCCGCTTACAAACCGCTTGCGAGAACCTTCCGTCCCCTGACGGATGCAAGCTGGGGCAACGACATGCCGGTGTTCGCCGCTGACCTCGCCGCATGCGAAACGCTGCGGCTCTGCCAAACCTCCCCTGCGCCAGCGGGGGAGGTGGCCCCGAAGGGGCCGGAGGGGGCTCTCACCACAACTCCAAACACCTCCTAGCCTGAAGACCCTCACCTTCCACGACCGCAGGTCGTGGGAGGTGAGGGTCCTGGCCAAACAAAGCTGACATCAACCGGCCAGCCCCCGCTGCGTCCGGACGCCCGCGCAGCCATCAGCGCCGCTCAACCCCCTGTCAGAATTCCTCGTTTGCGCTCGGCCCGGCGCCCGTGCCATCACGCCTCGAAAGGAGCCCCCGCCATGCCCTCGCTGCCCTTCTTCCAGGTCGATGCCTTCGCGTCAAAAGCCTTCGAGGGAAACCAGGCCTGCGTCATGCCCATGGACGCGTTCCTGCCCGATGAAACGCTGCAGGCGATTGCGGCGGAAAATAATGTTGCGGAAACCGCCTACATTGTTCCCGCAGGCGAGGGCGTCTGGAACCTGCGCTGGTTCACGCCGGCTATCGAAGTGCCGCTCTGCGGCCACGCGACGCTCGCCTCGGCCCACGTCCTCTTCGCCCATGGCGGCTATACCGGCGAGACCATTGCCTTCGATACTGTCAAGTCGGGCCGGCTCCTCGTGAAGCGTCTTGCAGATGGCCGCCTCGAGATGGATTTCCCGTCCGCGCCGATCACGCCTGTTCCGGTCACGGACGAAATCGCCGCCGCCCTCGGCGCCCGCCCGGTCGAGGCCTGGGGCGGCATGTTCTACGCCGCCCGTTTCGAAACGCCGGAAGACGTCAAGGCCCTCGCGCCGGACCACCGCGCCCTGAAATCCCTCGGCGCCGAAGGC
>JBGTKE010000051.1:0-1795 GCA_041744775.1 Hyphomonas sp.
TCCTGCTCCTGCTCCATCCAGTCCATGGTGGCGGCGCCATCGTGCACTTCGCCGATCTTGTGCGACTTGCCCGTGTAATACAGGACGCGCTCAGTCGTCGTGGTCTTGCCGGCATCGATGTGCGCGATGATGCCGAAGTTCCGGTAGCGCTCCAGCGGGTATTCGCGGGCCATGGTGTAAACCTTCGTGTTCAGTGTTCCAGGTAGCGGAGGGGGTGTCTCGCCCGGGCGAACAACCTCTTCCGCCCGGACAGTTAGTGCTGGTTACCAGCGATAGTGTGCGAACGCCTTGTTGGCGTCGGCCATCCGGTGCGTGTCTTCGCGCTTCTTCACCGCGTTGCCGCGGCCCTGCGAGGCATCCATCAGCTCGCCGGCAAGACGCTCACGCATCGTGTTCTCGTTGCGGCCAGCAGCGGCAGCGGCCAGCCAGCGGATGGCGAGGGCCTGGCGGCGCTCGGTGCGCACTTCCACCGGCACCTGGTAGGTGGCACCGCCAACCCGGCGCGAGCGCACTCCAACCGAAGGCGCAACCGCTTCCAGGGCGTTGTGGAACACTTCGACCGGGTTCTTTTTCGAACGCGTCTCGACCAGTTCGAACGCGCCGTAGACGATGCGTTCGGCGACCGACTTTTTGCCGTCGCGCATGATCTGGTTCATGAATTTCGAAACCACGAGATCCTTGTACTTCGGATCCGCAAGGACTTCGCGCTTCTCGGCTTGGTGACGACGGGACATGGGCCTCTGGACCTCTTACTTCGGTTTCTTGGCGCCGTAGTGCGAGCGGCGCTGCTTACGGTTCTTGACGGGTTGGGTATCGAGGGCGCCGCGCACGATGTGGTAGCGCACGCCCGGAAGGTCTTTCACGCGGCCGCCGCGGATCAGCACCACCGAGTGTTCCTGAAGGTTGTGGCCTTCGCCCGGGATGTAGCACAGCGATTCAAATCCGGATGTCATTCGCACCTTGGCCACCTTGCGAAGCGCCGAGTTCGGCTTTTTCGGGGTGGTCGTGTAGACGCGCGTGCAGACGCCGCGGCGCTGCGGGCAGGCCTTGAGGGCCGGCGTCTTGGTGCGGGTGCGCTTGGGTTCGCGCGGGTGGCGGATCAGCTGCTGGATTGTGGGCATCGGGCCGACGGTCTCTTCATACGTTGTGGCCCGGGGGCCGATAATGAAAACTGCCCCGAAGGCCTCTCGCGGCATTCGGGACGGCGGGAATTTGGGGGCCAGATTGACCGGTGCATCGCTGCAGCCGGTGCGGCTTGCGGGACGGGCGCCCGTTTACCTCCCTGACGATTTGGCGGCGTGTAGACGCGCGCGGGCGGCGCGTCAAGGGCGGGCAGCCGCTTGTAGACTGCATTCCGGGGCCCGGATTCACGCTTCAGAAGGGCAAAACACCGCCCCAGCTGCGGAAACACATCCAGGCGATCAGCGCGACCGAAGCCGCCGCGCACCCTGCCCCGATCAGATCGGCTTTCGAGAAGTTCATCCTGGCGGCGCCCCGAAGTGAAAAAGCCTGCCAGAACTGGCAGGCTTTTCCGGTGGGTTCAAGCGCCGCGCGACGATCAGGCGTCGGTTTTGTCCGGGGCCGGCAGGCCGGTCAGTACGAGGCTTTCCTCGGCCTTGGCCATAGCGGCGGCGCGCTTGGCTTTCAGCTTCGCATCGCGTTCGGCAGCGACCCGGCGGAACTGGCGTATACCGCCGCCGGTGCCGGCCGGAATGAGGCGGCCGACGATGACGTTTTCCTTCAGGCCTTCGAGCGTGTCGATCTTGCCCTGGACAGCCGCTTCGGTCAGCACGCG
>JBGTKE010000052.1:0-8149 GCA_041744775.1 Hyphomonas sp.
CGGGTACGGCGCCACCGGCACCAGCCTCGCACGGCTCTGCCTCGCCTTTGGCATGGAGGTCGTCACTTATCGGCGCAAGGCCGAACCCGGGCCGCTGCCGGACGTGCGCGTCTTCTCGCGCGAGGCTGGCGATACGTTGAAGCAGGCCATCAGCGGCGCAGATTTCGCCGTGCTGTGTGCCTCGCTGAATGATGCCTCGTTCGGGATGGTCGGCGCCGAAGAGATCGCACTGATGCGCCCGGGCAGCTATCTCGTGAACATGGCGCGGGCCCAGCTGGTCGACGAGACGGCGATGATCGCGGCGCTCAGGACCGGACAGCTCGGCGGTGCAGGCCTCGACGTTACCGATCCGCATGAGCCCCTGCCGCCCTGGCACCGGCTCTGGTCGGCGCCGAATGTCCTGCTGACCCCCCACGTGACGCCCCAGATGCCGGACCGGACGGCCCGCACGCTCGCCTTGCTGGCCGACAATCTCGCGCGTTACCGCAGCGGAGAGGCCCTGCGCCACGCCTTTACGGAAGAGGATGTCTTCACCCCGCGGGCCGCGCAGAAACCGTTTCGCGGCGCGCATCGCCTCATGCAGGTCTGGGGATGGATCGGGTCTCGCCTGTCCTGACCGGCAAGCCCGTGAGCAGCGGTGAATTGCCCGCAAGGCGCGGCTTTGTTGGCTGGATGAACATGGGCTCCGCCAACAAGGCAATCGCTTCGCACAGCCAGGAGGTAAAGGTCACGGTGAACTTCCAGCCGAGGATACTCTGCATACGGCGCAGCGGGAAAGCGTGCCGGCGATGATCTCGCAGGTAGCCCCGCTGGCGTTCGAAATCAGGCACCAAGCCCCACTTCTTGTAGAAATATTTTTCGGACCGCATGCATTTGATCCCGCTCCAGCGCAGGCAGAAGAAGGGAATCTCTTGCCAGGTTATCGACTTGCCGACGTCGTAGACGACGACTGAGGCGGGCTCGAAAAAAATCTTCCAGCCGTGCTGTTTTGCGTTGAAGGCCATGTCGATTTCATCGGTGAATCCGGCCACATTGTTGTCGAACTCGCCGATCTCATACAGCATGGCCGTGCGCGCAAGCACGACGTGAAACTCGGTACTTGCGGTTTCGCCCCGAACCAACTGGTCAGCAGTCGCGCGATAGTTGAGATGCTCGAACCCGTGCCGGCGATGCATTACCAAACCGGCATCTGTCGGGGTCAGATCGAGTATGCCGCCGGCATGGTGGATTTTCAGGTCGGGCGCCTTCGATGAGGGGCCCACTAGAATGGTCGGCGTCACGAGGCCGGCGCCGGTTTCGTCCGCGCATCGTACCAACGCGCTGAGCCAGCCCGGCTGAAAAGCCACGTCATTGTCGATGAAAGCAACGAAATCGGTGTCAACAAAAGGAAGCGCCGCGTTGCGCGCGAAGCTTGGCGTGATGTAGCCGTCAAATCGCAGATAGGTATGCCCGGAACTTTCCGTCAGACGCTTCAGTTCTGTGGATATGGGTTTTGGCGATCCTCCGTCCACGTAAACCAGTTTGAAAGGGACATCGGCCGTTCTCAGGCATTTCTCGAGTGACCCAATGGCCATCCTGAACCGCTCGCGCGGCGAAACGATGATGGTGACCCTGGGTTTCGCACCAACGGCATCCTGGCTTTCTATCACGTTGCTAGTCATAGGCTCTTCTCACCTCTGAATTCGACGCGCCGGGTGTGTCCGATAAACCAAGTGCTTTCCTGCCGTGCAAAATTTGTGCCCGGTGCAAGTGTTTAATGCCATATTCTAAGTATGAAATCCAACGTGTTGAATAGATTTCGCCATGGTCCGCCGCTGAAACGGCCATCCTGTTTTGCAACTCGCTCGCGCAGGAGGCGAATTACACGATAGTCTGTATCCGGCAGACAGTGACAAGAACGCCCCCTTTAGGGTTAAGCCGGGATTGGCACACGTCGGCACTCAATGCCGCGGCACCCGTCCCCGTATCCGGTCAAATCCTTCCTTGATCGTCGCGAACCGCGCATCAATGTGCGGTTCGAACTGCAGGTCCGTGAAGATATGCGGCCAGTCGCCCTCGATGGCCTCGCGCACCAATTCGCCCACATAGAGTGGATCAATCCCGCTCGCGATGGCGTCTGCCGCGCTCTGCATGAGTTCAGACTGCACCACATCCGGCTCACGTTCCGGAATCTTGCCGGCATACCGGTTCGGGATGTTGCGGGCCGAGTCCATGATCCGTGTCCGGATAAATCCCGGGCAGAGGACGGAGACGCCGATGCCCTTCGCGGCGAGCTTGGGTCGCAGCCCCTCGGATAGCGCCACGACGCCGAACTTCGTCACGTCATAGGACGGGTTCGTCGCTGCGATCATGCCCGCAATCGACGCCGTCGAGACGATCTGCCCGCCCTCGCCATGCTTCTCTATCAGCGGCCCGAAGATCTCGATGCCCCAGATCACCGACATCAGGTTGACGCCGATCACCCAGTTCCAGCCCGCCTCGTTCCAGGTGCCATAATCGCCCCCGCCGCCGACGCCGGCATTGTTCACGAGGATGTGCACCTTTTCGAAGCGCTGGATGGTCTCATCCGCCGCGCGTTGGAGATTATCCTTCAACGACACGTCCGCCACCACGCCTTCGACATCTGCGTTGGTCTCGCGCAGCGCCGCGACCGCCTTGTCCAACGCTGCTTTCTCGATATCGCACAACATCACCTTGACGCCGGCCTGCGCCAGCGCCGTCGCGATGCCGAGCCCGATGCCGGAGGCCGCGCCGGTCACGAACGCGGTCTTTCCTTCCAGTGACTTCATGTTTTCCTCCATGATTTTCGCCCATCCTGCGCCCGCCGCCGCAATCGCGCAATCGGCTCCCCAGCGTCAGCTTTGACCCACCGCCCATCCTCTGCGAGAACATATCCCATGTCGGCTGATCTGATCCTCGAGACCCTGGAACGCGCCGGCGAAAAGTGCGCCGATCCCACGCCTCTGGTCTACCGCCGTCTGTTCGAACTGCGCCCCGAGTTCGAAGACCTCTTCGTGATGGATTCCGATGGCGGCGTACGTGGCTCGATGCTCACAACCTGTTTCAACGCCATTCTCGGCCTGATCGAAAACAGCCCGGCGCAACGGGTGATCATCTCCTCCTCCCGCTTCGCGCATGACGGCTACGGCCTCTCCGAAGCGGATTTCGAACTGATGTTCACCGCCATCCGGGACACGTTCCGCGACCTGATCGGTCCCGACTGGACGCCCGAAACCGACGCCGCCTGGACGCAGCTTCTCGCCGACATTTCCGCCATCGAATAAGCACTGGCCTCGCCGAAAGGCGTCCGTTACGTTGAGGCAATCCCCATCCGCCAGCCAAGGAGCCCGCCGCCATGACCGATTCGCAAACTGGAACCTACGGCGCCGTTTCGCGCGCCAATCACTGGATCGTCTCGCTCGCCGTCTTCGGCATGCTGGCGGTCGGGTTCATTCTTTCCAGCGATGTGTTGCCGCGCGAAGAGGCAAGTTCCTTGCGCAACCTGCACAAGGCGACCGGCACGGTCCTGCTGTTTCTGTTTGCCTGGCGGGTTATCTGGCGCCTGCGCCAGGGCTTCCCGGCGCCGGTGCCCGGCGTCGCCGCCTGGCAGATCACGGCCTCGCGCCTCGTGCACTGGGGCCTGCTCGCAGCCCTGATCCTGATGCCGCTTTCCGGCGTGCTGATGTCGCTGCTCGGGGGGCGGCCCGTCGATATCTTCGGCCTGTTCCAGATCCCGCCCGTCGCGGAGATCGAAGGCGCCGGAAAGCTGGCCCGGACGGTCCACGGCTATCTCGCCTGGACACTCGTTACTCTCATCGCCCTGCACATCACCGCAGCGCTCAAACACCAGTTCGTCAACAAGGACGCCACGCTCGCCCGCATGCTGACCGGCAAGACCCCGGGCGCCTGAGCGCTACTCGAACTTGAACTCGACTCCGATCTCGAGGCCGCTTTCCCAGCGCTTCAGGCAGGTGCGCGGATACTTGAACTGCGGGATGCGCAATTCGAACTCGTCCGGCAGCAGCACGCCTTCCGGCACCGCAAGGCGGGCGCCGCCCGGCGAGACGTCACGGACTTCGACTTCCTGCTTCCGGAACCAGCCGAGCTTGATCAGGCCGCGCGCGTCAACACGCACGCGCTGTCCGCGGCGGTTGAACTTGCCCACTTCGAGACGCGAGCTGTTGAAAGGCTGGCTGGACATGGTGGTTCCGGTGCAGGAGCAGGGCAGGCTTGAGCAGAAGTGTGACACGAAGTCGTAAAGCCTTCGCGAAACAGCTTGTCACAATTTGGGAAGCAGGCATTTACGCCAGCGTAACACTTTCACGAACGGGAACGGTCATGAGCGCAGACGTGTTGATCCGCCAACAGGGCGGGCTGGGCCGCATCACGCTCGCCCGGCCCGCGGCTCTGCATGCCCTGGACACGCCCATGTGCGCCGCCATCCTCGAGGCCGTACAGGCCTGGGCCGACGACCCGTCCGTCCAGCTCCTCTGGATCGACCACCAGGAGGGCACGCGCGGCTTCTGCGCCGGCGGCGACATTCGCATGCTTGCCGAAAGCGGCGCGGGCGACGCCTCAGAAGCACGCGACTTCTTCCGTACCGAATACCGCATGAACGCCGCCCTCGAGGCCTTTCCGAAGCCCATCCTGACCCTCATCGACGGCGTGACCATGGGCGGCGGGGTCGGCCTGTCCGTCCACGGATCGCACCGGATCGCCACCGAGCGCACCGTTTTTGCCATGCCGGAAACCGGCATTGGCCTCTTCCCGGATGTCGGCGGCGCCTGGTTCCTGCCGCGCCTGCGGGGTGAACTTGGCACATGGCTGGCCCTCACCGGTGCGCGCCTGAAGGGCGCTGATGTTGCCGCTGCCCGGGTCGCCACGCATTTCATGCCCTCCGAACTCATCCCGGCACTGACCAAACAGCTCGAGGCGGCCGACTTCTCCGCCGGCGCCGCCGAGCTCCTGAACGAGATCCTGGGACGGCTCACCCATGCCGTGCCCGCCGGAAGTTTCGAAGCCCATCGCGACACGATTGACCGCTGCTTCTCCTTCGACGCCGCCGAAGATATCCTCGCGGCACTGGACACCGATGGCGGCGACTGGGCCCGCACCGAAGCTGCCACGATCCGCTCGAAAAGCCCGGAGACCGTCAAGGTTGCGCTCCGACAGCTGCGCGCAGGCCGCGTCGCCGAGACCTTCGAAGACAATATGCGCATGGAATTCCGCATCGGCTGGCGCAAGGTCCAGAGCGCCGACTTCCTCGAAGGCGTCCGCGCCGTCATTATCGACAAGGACAATGCCCCCGCCTGGAAGCCGGCTCGCCTCGAAGAGGTCAGCGAGGCAGACGTCGCCCGCTACTTCGCCCCGCTGGGGCCGGACGAGCTGACCTTCGGGGCCTGAGTCCCGCACTGGACAGGCGCTGGGCCGGGCGCCGATACTCCCGCCACCAATGGGCAGGATGAAGTAGGATGCGCGGCGAAGTCCTGAAGTCAGATGGCGAACTTGGCCCCGGCCTGATCCTCGGTGAAGACGGTAAACGTTACCGTTTCACCACCGCCCATGTGCACAAGGGCGCCGCACTTGCTGCCGGGGGCAAGGTCGATTTCCTCGCGCTCGGCGAGGAGGCCCGCGACATCTATCCGCTCACTGGCCGGCGCCCGGAGCCGCCAGGCCACAGTATAGACGCCGCCTATACGCCGCTTGTGGCCGCCAAGGCAGACAGTTTCCTCAAGTATTTCTGGAGAGGTATTACCCGCAATTACTTCCGGTTCGATGGCCGTGCGCGACGCGCGGAATACTTCAGGTATAATGCCGTCTTTATTTGTACTCTGTTTCTCCTGTACGCGGCAGACGTGGCCATATCTGTCGTTTTCCTTGGATATGACGGTGAAGGCGAAGGATCCGTTCTGCCGACACTGTCTGGCTTCTTCTACCTGTATACCTTCATTCCGGGGCTGGCGCTGACATCGCGCCGCCTTCACGATCAGGAAATCTCTGCCTGGCTGCTTCTCCTATACTTGCTATCCTATATTGGCGGGTTGATCCTTTTCATTCTGATGTTCTTCGATTCACGTCCGGGTCCAAACAAACATGGCGCCAGTCCCAAGTATGGCCCTGCGCAGACCGTGGACGTATTCGCCTGACAGAGGAGCCGTTACGCTACAGTAACGGTTAATGAAAACGCAGTTTTATTAACGCTGATCTAGTTGATCGCCATCGTGCTTATCAAAATATTAGTGCTCATGATGTAACTCTACTCAAACTACAACAAAAGTTGAGTGGTGGTTACAATGATGATGATCGACATGCAGGAAACTGCGACTACTTCTATCGGCGAGTCTTTTCTCAAGTCTCTGTCGCTTCTTGAACAGGCGCATCGCCGTCTCCACGATGTCGTCAAGGACGATCTTGAGCGCGGCGGAGAGCGTTCGCTCACCGGCGTCCAGGCGCTCCTCCTGTACGAGATCGGTGAAGGCGAAGCTCCGGCTTCCGTGCTCCGCGCTCGCGGCGCCTTTGCCGGCACCAGCCTCTCCTATAACGTCAAGAAACTGCAGGAAGGCGGCTACCTGATCCAGACGCGTTCGGAAGACGACAAGCGCACCGTGACGCTTCGCCTGACCGACCGCGGCAAGAAGGTCCGGACCCGCGTTGCGAAACTCTTCGAGAAGCAGGCAACGGCCCTCGAGCCGACCGCCAGCGTCCGCGCTGACGATCTCTCGCAGCTCAACAAGACGATCTCGCGCCTCGAACGCTTCTGGTCCGACCAGATCCGTTATCGCCTCTAGGTCCTGCGCGCAAAGCGCAGCACCGGGCGACAGCACAAAAAAGAACTCCCGGTCCGCAAGGGCCGGGAGTTTAGTTTGTCCGTACAGGGAGTATCGGACTTAGTCCGGATAATACATCTTCAGCGAGGCCTCTGCGCCGCCCGCCGGCACCGCCAGGTTCACCTGCTCGAAGGTCGGCGCCGCGCGCAGCGTCTCTGCATTGATCGACGACCAGCCGTCCAGCGGGCGTCCGTCCTCGGCCGTGTCGAACGTGCCATTACCGTTGAAGTCATGCCAGATCGAGACGGCATAGGTGCCCTCGGGAAGGTCATAGGTGAAGGTCTGCGCGCCGGCCGCCGGGGCTTCCACGATGTCGCCGGCAATGCCGTCATCCTTCATGAACTGGGCCTCGGTTTGCACGCCGACATAGAGCGAGCCGCCGCGCGCTTCGATGCCCGTGACCGTCACGGTCAGCGGGGCGGCGGCAGCCGTGCCGGCGGCAACCAGGGCGGCAACACCGGCAATCAGAGTTTTCAGGTGGGTCATCTCAGGTCTCCTTTGTCACTGTCGACATCTACTTTGTAATTCAAAGTGAAAATGCCTGTCAACAAAGAACTTTGTATTGCAAAGTCTATTGGAAAGTCCGGGCCTTGCCTCCGCGCGGGCGCCCGGCCAGTCTGCCGCAGAACGGTGGAGCAGCGATCCCATGAAACTTTACGCGGTCTTCGTCGGCGGCAATCATGCCCGCGCCAATATCGAGCTGCACGACCTGCGCTTCGTGACAGGCGAGACCATTGAAGACACCATTCCCCAGCTGCGCGCCGCCTGGTGGGGCACGCCGTCCTCGCTTCACATCGATGGCTATGCCGAACTCACCCATGTCGATGGCCACCGCATCGAGATCGCGCCCGGCCCCGCGCCCGCTGAGCCCGCCGCCTCGCTCTGGTTCGTCAATGTCGGCGGCTACACGCCCGAACTCTTCGGCGAGCAACACCAGTATCTCTTCATGGTCGGCGCCTCGAAACCCGAAATCTGGACCCGGGCCCGCAAGCTCTCGCCCGACTGGACGAGCCGCCACACGGACAACCTCGCGACCGTGGACGACGTGCTGGAGGTGAGCGGCCTTCTGGCCGCCGACGGTGTCCACATCCGCGTCGGCGCCGCCGAGCCCGGTGCCCCGCCGCCGCGCATTGTCTCGGATTATATCCAGCTCTGAGCGTATCGCTCGCCTGCAACCAGGATCCCGCTTTTCCACAGGTGATACCCACTTGAGGAGCTTATCCATGCGGGGCTGTTTACTCAGATCTTTACGGCGGCTGGTATGGCCGCGCGCGGGTGGCGCACGACACCCTCGAAGGCGCCGAAGGCTGGCGCGGCGACGC
>JBGTKE010000053.1:0-7192 GCA_041744775.1 Hyphomonas sp.
CGGGTGGGGGTCTTGGCGGCCATGGGCGGCTCCTGATCGGACTGGGGTCTATCTGCCCGCGCGGTCTAGCGAGGCCGGCCCGAGGCTTCAAGGGCGGAGGCGGCGCGATGCCCCCCTGCCCTTGCCGCTCACCCCGGCGAAAGCCGGGGCCCAGTGACGCAGCTTTGCTGCGCCCTTCAAGTCTGGCTCCCGGCGTCCGCCGGGATGAGCGGCAGGAGACTGTTGGACTTTGTAGCGGCACCCTCTTCGATTATCGTATCAACATGGCTGACACCGCGCACCCTTCTGGTAATCCACCGAACGCCATCCGGACGACGGAACGCGATTTCACGGAGAACCCTGCCCACGAAGCTTGGCTCGAAGCGGAAATCCGCCGCACGCTGGACACCAAGGCCGAAGGCCGGATGACATACCGAGCCCTCGACGTCGTGGCCCGGAAGTTTGGCGCCGCCTGACGGAATTGGCGCGGCAGGCTGAGGCTTCCGGAGGGGCTGGCAATGCGGCGGGGTTGGGCTAGCTTGGGCCGAATCCGGAAGGGAGACCCGCGCATGACGAGCCGGCGCCAGTTGCTGATCACACTGCTGGGCTTTGCGGCCTGTACGTCCGCGCCCGAGCCGGCGCCGATGGCCGAGAAGGCTGTGCCGGACTTCTGCAAAGTCGCGTACGAGGCGGGCCCGAGCTATACGCAGGCGGATGCATCGGCGCGGGTTGCCGAGCGCAATGCAGCCCTGCCCGACGGCGCGACGGTGGCGCCGCTGGCATCCATAAGCCGGACAGGGCCGCAATATCCGCTCTGCGCGCTGAGTTACGGTCTCGAAGGGGAATGCGACATGGTGTTTGACGTGCTGCCGGACGGGACGACGGCAAACATCCTGCCGGTCTGTACCAGCCGGATGTTCGAGCGTGACGCTGCCTCTGCCGTCCAGCGCTGGACTTTTGAGCCGCCGGGCGACGGGCCGCGGCCCGCGGTGGTGAACCGGGTGCAGTTCAAGCTTGGCGACCTCGACGAGGTGCCTGTCCTCCCGCCTCCCCTCACCGAACCCGCCCCAGTCACCGAATGACCGAGACCGCCGCGATAGCTTGGGTGCAATCCGGAAAGGTCCGCGCCCGGATTACCGAGTCCGGTGCTCTGGAGGTGGCGTGCACGGGCCTCACCACGCAGACGAAGTATTACAAGACGCTGCTGAAGGAATTCTTCCGCAAGGACTTCCCGCGCCTGCGGCCCGGGTATGGCGACTACAGCGTCCACATCGTGATGGAACATCTCGGCGAGGCGCCGTGGATGGACCTCGACAACCTCGCCAAGGCCCTGCTGGATTCGCTGAGCGGGAATGTGTTCGAGGATGACCGGCAGGTCGCGCGGCTGCTGGTGGAGCGGCGCGTAGCGGAGCGGGATGGGATCTGGATGCTGGCGGAAGCGATGGAGGGGTAGGCCGAGGCAAAGGCTGAGCCCTCTTTGTGCAACCCTATCTGCCCCTCGCTGCGAACAAATCCCCCTGCGGATCAATCCGCTAAAAGTTTCCTCCCGGAAACTTGCGCCACACCCCTCCGGGCGGGTGTATACTCAGCCCCATGTCGCACTTCCAACTTACGTACCCGGTCTTCGCCGGCCGCGATACCGGATGATAAGGAACCGATACTGCATGATAAAAAATGAGAATGATTGAGAGACAATCGACATCCGGAATGCACTGCCTGCAGCAGTCTGACGCAGTTTGGCGAGGAACACCGGCGAACTTGCGCCCACAGGAAACGCCTCTCTGGACAATAAAGTCCATTCCTCTCAAGCGATTACAAAATAGCTCCGGAGTCCTTACGCAACACATCCGCTCACGGACTTATACGCCGTGATTGTTTTTATCTCCGGAATATTCCCAAAACCAAACTCTCTCACCTCACTTTGCTCCGCGACGCCCCGCCTCCCCGGAGGGGGGCTTAGAGGTCACACCTCGACGATCAGTTTTTCCAGTCCTCTGAAGAAAGGCAGCGTGCGCCAGGAGAGGTCCTGGTCGGCGAGGCGGAGATTGGGGTAGCGGGCGAGGAGTTTGAGGAAGGCGTGGCGGGCTTCAATGCGGGCGAGCGGGGCGCCGATGCAGATATGGGGGCCGCCGCCGAAGGCGATGTGGCTGGGGCGTTTCTTGGTGATGTCGAAGGCTTCGGGGGCTTCGAAGGTTTCCGGGTCGCGGTTGGCCGCGGCGAGGGACAGCCAGACCGGCTGGCCCTTGTGCATCGGGCAGCCGGCGACCGTGCGCTCGTCCGGCACGATGCGCGAGGTAATCGAGACGGGCGCTTCGTAGCGGAGCACTTCTTCGACAGCCTGGGCGGTAAGTTCGGGATGGGTTCGCAGGGCGGCGGCCTGCTCGGGATGGGTCAGCAGGAGCCAGATGCCGTTGCCGATGAGATCGGTGGTCGTCAGGTTGCCGCCGACGAGGAGCGCTTCGAGATTGGTGCGCACTTCATCATCGGCAATGTCGGCTTCGCCGGACGTCTGGAGCTGCACCATGTCGCTGACGAGATCGTCCTGCGGGGCTGCCCGGCGCGCCGCCATGAGTTCGGAGAAATACGCGTCCAGCGCTTCACCGCCGGAGACCAGGCGGGCGTCTTCCTCCGGCGTGCGGACGGGATTGAGGCCGAGGATAACATCCTCCGACCACTGACGGAAGTCAGTGAGGCGGGCTTCGTCCACACCGAGGATGCGGGCGATGACGAGGACCGGGACCGGCACGGCGATCTTGTCCATCAGGTCGAATGCGCCGGCCGAGGGCGCGGCGTCGATCACCTCGTCGACCATCGCTTCGATCTCGGGCCGCATCCGGTTGATGCGGGCATAGAAGGCCTTGGCGAGCGGCTGGCGGATGCGGGCATGGTCCGGATCGTCGAGGAAGAGGATGCTGGTGCGCCGCACGCTGCCCTCCTCTACGAAACGGGCCGAGAGGGAGCCGGGCTCGGCGTGCAGCGGATGGCGCACGAAGGTGCGATCATTGACCGTGTCGCGAATGTCCTTGTGGCGGCTGAGCAGCCAGACCTTGGCGCTTTCGTCCCGCATTACCGGGCAGGCCTCGCGCAGGGATTTCAGCAGCGGGTGCGGATCGTCGCGCGCGGCGGGATTGAAGGCGGAGAGTTCGAGGATGGAGTGCGGAACGCCGGGCGGCGGTTTCGGATCATCGGCCATTTGGGGTCTCCTCCCGGGAGCGTGTCTTGTTGTGGCATGGTTGTAGCTGATTTTTGGGGAGGTGGCGCGGGGGATTTTGGGGGCTTTACCCCTTCTCCCTCATCCCCAACCCTTCTCCCCTGGGAGAAGGGTTGGGGATGAGGGGGAGCTACGCCGGCAATCAAGCGCTTCGCCTGCATGTTGCGCCCCCTCACCCCCTCGCTCAGGAAATCGTATACGATTTCCTGTCTTCGCGAGCCTCTCCCAAGGGTGAGGGGCTTAGAGTCTAAAGCTTCCTGTACAACATCGGAATTGCCGTCGCCGTGGCGCGGGCGACGAGGTAGCCCTCGGCGTCGAAACAGTCAGCCTCCATGAAGGCGGCGGATTTGCCGAGCTTGAGGATGCGGGCGGTGACGCTCGCCTTCCCCGGCATCAGGCGTTTCAGGTAGCTGGTTTTCATCTCCAACGTCGGCGCGGTCATCGTGACGTTGGAGGCGATGATGACGGCGGTGCTCATCGCTTCGTCCATCATCGCGGAGATGAAGCCGCCCTGCACCGCGCCGGTGGGGTTGGCGAACATCTGCGGCACGTCGAATTCCATGCGCACCCATTGCTCGGCCTGCGAGAGGGCGGCGAGGCGCATGCCGAGCGTGTCGGAACAGGGCGGGCGCTTCTTCGAGTTCTGGAAGCGTGCCAGCATCTCGGCGTCGGAGACGCGGGGCTTTGCTTCTTCGGTCAAACCCGCAGCGCCTTACTTGCGGCGGTAGGCGTCAAGGTTGACGACCGTTTCGGCCGGCGGCTTGGGCGCTTCCTCGACCGCTTCCTTTGCCGGGGCGATGACGCCGGCATCGCGGGTGCGGGTTTCGAAGGTCAGGCCGAAGTTCACCGACGGATCGACGAAGCGGGTGATCGCGGCAAGCGGAATCGACAGGTGCTGCGGCACGCCGGAGAATTTCAGCACGATCTCGAAATGGCCTTCGTGGACTTCAAGGTCCCAGTACTGGTGCTGGACGACGATGGTCATCTCTTCCGGGAATCGCTGGACCAGGTGGTCGGCGATCTTCACGCCGGGCGCGCGGGTGCGGAAGGAGATGTAGAAGTGGTGGTCGCCGGGGACGCCGCCATTGGTCTTGGCGCGGCGCAGGGCCTCGCGCACGACGCCGCGCATGGCAGCCTGGGTGAGCGCTTCGTATCCGATGTAATCCGTCATCTTGCGCGCTGCTCTTCGGTCAGGAGGGGAGAAGGTTATCGAAACGTAAATTACGCAGACCCATCGATGGCCGCAACGGCCTTAGCGCAACGCGCGAGCATTTATTTTCGGCTCGCGCGCCGTTCGCCGGTGTGCTGGCCAGATCGGCAAGTCCCGCGTAGGCTGTAGCGAGGCTGCCAGGAGACGCAGGATGCAGATGCCGGAACAAGGGCGGGACTGGGAGACCCTGCGCGCCGAGATGATCGCGCGGGGCGGCGGGGATGTCGACTGGCGCGGCGGGAAGACGGCCGTTTACGTCTTCAACGCAGGCGAGGACATTCACCATGTCCAGCACGAGGCCTACGGCCTGTACATGGCGGAGAACGGGCTCGGGCCCCTCGCCTTCCCGTCGCTGGCGCAGATGGAGAAGGAGGTGATCTCGATGGCGCTCGGCCTGCTGCATGCCCCCGACGGCGCGGCGGGGGCGATCACCTCGGGCGGCACTGATTCGATCACCATGGCAATGAAGACGGCGCGGGACCATGCGCGGGCGAATGGTAAACCCCGGACGGGTCACAACATTGTCCTGCCGCGTTCGGCGCACCTGGCGTTCGACAAGGCGGCGCACCTGATGGACATCGCGGTGCGCCGCGTGCCGCTGAAGGCAGATGGCAGCTATGAGGCGGACGCGGGCGCGATGGCGGAGGCGGTGGACGCGTCCACGATCATGATGGTCGGCTCGGCGCCGAATTTTCCGCATGGGATCATCGATCCGATCGCGGCGCTCGGCGAGGTGGCGGCGGCGAAGGGCGTGTGGCTGCATGTCGATGCCTGTGTCGGCGGATATTTCGCGCCGTTTGCGCGGATGAACGGCGTGGCGGTGCCGGCGTTCGATTTCGAGGTGCCGGCGGTGCAGTCGATGAGCGCGGACCTGCACAAGTATGGCTATTGCGCCAAGGGCGCCTCGACGGTGCTGTTCCGGAGCGAGGCCCTCTACAAGCACATGCCCTTCGCGATGCGCGACTGGTCGGGCGCGCCGATGACGACGCCGACTCTGGCGGGCACGCGTCCGGGCGGCGCGATCTCCGCGGCCTGGGCGGTGATGAACCTGCTGGGCGTGGCGGGCTACCGCGAGAAGCAGGGACTCGTTTGCGCGACGCGGGAGCGGATCGAAGCGGGCGTGAAGGCGCTGGGTTTTGAAGTGCTCGGAAAGCCGCTGCTCGGGCTGATGGCGTTCCGGCATCCGGATGTGGATTCCCTCGCCGTCTATGGCGCGATGCGGTCCCGCGGCTGGTTCACCTCGTTCACGGCCGAGCCCGCGAGCCTGCACCTGATGCTGTCACCGAAGCATGCGGAGGTCGCGGACGCGTATCTCGCGGATCTGGCGTCGAGCCTTGAGTCGGTACGCGCGGGCGTGACGGGGGAGAAGGCTGAGGCGCGGTATTCTTGAGGGTTGGGTTGAATGAGATTGTCACATTCTGGCCCATTGCAGCCATTCCATGCAGCGGCGGTAAGGAGCGGAGGCATCAGCGGAGCGCGAGCTTAGCCAAGAGACGCCGCCATCCCCGAATGCCAAGGAAATAGCCGCAGGGCGTCATCACGGCTACGCTCGCTACCTATTGTGGAGATCGGCATGAACAGGTTCAAAGTCTGCTTTGCCGCTGTCATTCTGGTATTGATTGAGTCGGCTGACGCGCACCCTCGCCAACACACCCGGCCTTCACCCGTCATGGGTCTGGCGTAGCGCACACGGCGGACGACTAGCAGCTGATCGTGACGATGCTAGAGCGTGACCGCCAGTGTCATGCTGCCTTGGTATCCCTCGGTCGCTTTCTTGAGCGGAACCGTAAGGGCCTTTAGCGCCCGTTGGTCGCCCCTCAGCACGAGATCCCGGCCGAGCGCCACCGTATTGGGTCCGCGGGCCTTGTAGGTCTCGGCCTGAAAGACCTGGTTTTCTACATCTGCAGGAAAGAACAACTGCGTGTCGTGCGTCATCCACGCGACGTCATCGATGAATGTCCTGACGTGAATGTGCGGCAACCGTCCGGTGTACCAGCCCGGGAATATCGTGCTGAAATCGACATACCCTTCGTCGTTCGAAATCTGATGGCCGCGGAGGAACTCCTTGCCGCGAAGATCGACCACCTCCTTGAGCGGATCCATCGTGCGCATGTCGAACTGGATGTTCTCGACTCCTGAGTAAAGCCCGCTTGCATCCGACTGCCATATCTCGACCTTGGCGCCCTTCATCGGTCGGCAGAAATAGTCATCGACGACGCGAATCCGTAGTTGGAGCGGGACACCGGGCCGGTCCTCGCGGATGTCGGTGCGAGCTGGGCTCGTGGGCAGGCCGTAGGGCCCAGGCGTCAGGCGGATCGTGGGCGCGCACGAAGAGTTCGGCATCACCGCTCCAGCGGGAGCGGGAACGGTATTGGGCCGGATCTCGCACGCCCCTGCGACAAGCGTACTGCCAGCGATCAGAAAACTGCGTCTGTTCATGAACTACCCCCGCGGTCGCTTTTCAGGATGAACCTGCAACCTGTCATTTGCAAGTGAGGCCACCTCGAAGGCTGAGCGACCTGTCCTTGCTTACGGACACCGACGGCTGGCCGTACGAGGAAGTGTCGAACGTCTGTTTCCGGCGATTTGCCGCCGTTCCAGTAGTGTGACGCCCTCCTCGTGTCCGCGCCTTCACACCGGCACATAGGTCAGCCGGATCACGCTGTCGCCGATGCGGTCGCTCGCCCTGAGGCGGAGGGGTGGTGGGGCGCCGGCGAAGAAGGGTTTGCCGGTGCCGACCACGGCGGGGTGGAGGTAGATCTGGTATTCGTCGATGAGGGGGGTGAGGCTGT
>JBGTKE010000054.1:0-3019 GCA_041744775.1 Hyphomonas sp.
CGCCCGCGCCGCCGTCCAGGCCTTCACCTCGCCAAGGTCTGCCGCCGCCCAGAAGCGCTGGATGTCGCCCTCCGTGCCGAACGCCAGCCGCGCCAGCGCTTCCCGGCAGAGCCAGTTAACCTGCGCCTCATCTTCGTGCGCCACCTCGCGGACGTGCCCGGGAATGACACGGTGCGTCAGGTCATAGAACTTGGTGAAGCCTTCCCGGTGCGAGGTCGACAATTCCCCGGCATACCACATGTAGTCCAGCGCCAGCTTGTGCGGCGGCCGGCGCCACATCTCGCGCTTGCCGACAATCTTGGTGTCAAACGCCTTGGTGCTCAGCGGCCCTTCCGCTTCGATCCGTGCCCGGATGGCCGCGCGCCCATCCTCGTCCAGCATGCCCCGGTGCCATTCCCAGCCGCGCACCTTTTCCTCCATCCGGCGGAACTGGCGCCGCCACATCGGATAGAAATCCATCGGGATCAGCGAGGCATCATGCGTGAAATGCTCGAAGACATGCCGGTCGCGCGCGAGGCATGTCTCCAGCATCGGCTCGCGGTAATTCTGGTTGCGGCTCCACAGGATATGGTCATGCGCCCGGGCCACGACGCGGATCGTATCGAGCTGCACGAAGCCTAGCTTGCGGATCGTGGCGGGCAGGTCCACCGGCCCCGTCGGCGGCGTCGACAGGCCCTGCGCGTCCAGCCACAGGCGGCGTGCGTCACGATTGGCAATTCTCAGCGCCTTGACCAAACTGCTCCCGCCCCCCGGCCTTGCGCCCTATCTCACCTTGTAGGACTTGATCAGCCGCGCGCCCTGCTCCCATTGCGCCGCCCACAGGATAACGGTCGGCGACGAGGCGAAATACACGTCCTGCGCTTCCCCGGAACGGACTCCGGCAATCAGGCTGGTCAGGTCGGCCGCGATCACCGACAACCGGGACGGCAGGCCGGCCGCCGACAGCTTGTTCTCGGCCGCGACCCGCGCGGAATCGGCGGCAACGGCATCGACGTAGAACACGATCCGGTCGCGGCCTTCGATGGGCTGGGTAAGCGGATCGCCCTCAGGATTGGTGATGTAGAAGGCGGGCGGGTGAGTCACGTCGCCGTTCACCAGAACGGCATTGTCGGCGCTCGTGCGCCACACCACGTCGCCGCCGGCGACCGCGTAGAGATCCGCCGCGTTCATCACCCGGCCTTCGACCTTGTCGCCCATCCCCGCTGCCACGGTCATGGCGGCCGCATCGCCTGCGTCAAGGAAGGCGACGACCACTTCGCGCTGCGACGCGCCATCCGCGCTGCGGACGACTTCCATCATCGAGGCGCCCGTCGCCGGATCTGTCGGCACAATCACGAACAGCCCCGACATGGCCTCGCGCAGCGCGGTCATGCCGGCGGCGTCCTCTGCCACGGCAAAGGGCGCGGGCACCAGCATCAACACGGCCGCCGACATCCATCGCAACATCTGGAAACTCCTCCTGAACCCCGCCCGGCAGCCTACCGGCCTGCGCGCCGCCGTCCATCCGATCAAGGCAGCTGATCGGCCCCGCCGGGCTCGAGCGCAGACGGCGCCAGCTGGTCATCGATCGCCGAGTTCACCGGTTCCGGCCAGTCACCGCCCGTGCCGACGCAGTCGCGCCGGAAGTCCACGCCCGTCGACTCAACGCTGTCCGGCCTGCGCGGATGGCTGGTCAGCGACACTTCCCAGTCGAACTGGCAGGCCCTTGTGGCGAAGCTGCGCGTACAGACGGCCATCGGCTCGGGATAGTCTTCATGCGCCTCGCCGTACTGGCATTCATACCCGGCCTCGCCGAGCTGCGCGATCGCGGCGGCGCGGCCATCGCGCCGGGCAATCCGGCTGAAATCATTGGCCAGGGCGCCATACAGCTTCTCGCCGCGCTCATGCTGCCAGTCATACCACTGGTGCAACTCGGTCATCGTCTGCGGCTTGTGCGGATCATGCGCGCACCCGCCCAGCCCCGCCGCCAGCACCACCACAAGCCAAGCCTTCATGTCCGTCTCCCCTTTGTCGGCGCAGATTCCTCCCGGAATGCGGCGCAATCAAGGATTTCCTATACTGAACACACCGCATCGCACCGGGCCGTCCGACGATAGGGCGTACACGTCGGCTGACACACGAAACGCCTCTGTCCGCCTCAAGACACCGATCCCGTTACAACTTGAAGACAGGTTCGCTTTCCCCCTAGACTGGGCCAGGACATCGGGGAGATCGAACATGGCGAACGAGTTGGCCGAGCCTGTCCCTCAGCCGGACTCAGATTCCGGAGTCACGCTTTCGAAGTCCGAACGGTTCTTCGCGCGAATGGCATTTGCCCAGACTGTCACGGCAGTCGTTGCCGTTCTCATCTCCTGTGCGGCGATGTACGCGACCTGGCAGCAGGCGCGCGCTGCCCGCGTGCAAACCGAAGCGCAGGTTTGGCCCCGGATCGTGAGTTACACCAACCTGACCCAGAACGAGTCCGGCGAACCGGTATATGAAGTAATGATGGCCAATCGCGGTCTGGGACCGGCTGAGGTGCGCTCCATGCGGGTGTACCGGGACGATGAGTTCATCCGGCGTTATAGCGATATCGTCGAGGCCCTGCCGGAATTTGGACGCGATGTCCGTATACGTCGCACTTATATCAATTACCGCATATTCGCCCCCGACGAGGAGGCGGTGATCATTGGCGCCGAAGGACAGGACGTCATCGACGCCGTGAACGGGATCATCGAAGGATATTCGGTCGAGCTTTGCTATTGCTCGATCCTCGATCAATGCTGGCTTCTGGTCGATGATCTCACCAGTCCCATCAATCAATGTCCCGACCATGGCGAGAACGAGTTTCGCAACTGACAAGCCTGTCACCGCAGGCCAGCGCCGTGCGCATCAGGGCACCAGCAACGTCGCCCCCGTCGTCGCGCCGCTCTCCAGCGCCCGGTGCGCCTCGGCGGCGTCCTTGAGTGCAAAGCGCTGGCCGATGTCCGCGCTCAGTACGCCCGTCTCGATCAGGCTGAACAAGCGTTTCGACGCGCGC
>JBGTKE010000055.1:0-2984 GCA_041744775.1 Hyphomonas sp.
CCGCCGCGCACCGGCCCGGCGACCGCGATGCAGGCCGCGCCCGGGCGCAGGCCGGTCTTGCCGAGATAGCTTTCCAGCGCCGCGTCGAAGTCCGGGAAGTCTGCGCCGGCATAGCGCGCGAACTGCTCGATCCGTATCCAGTCACCGCGCCGGTAGGCCATCGCGAACCTCGCATTGGTTCCGCCCACATCCCCGACGATCACGGCCTCGTCCACGCTCAGCTCCGTGCACCAAGGAAATCGAACGGGCTGGCGCCCGTCGCCGCGCTGCTGACGTTCATCCGGAAGAGGTCAAACAACTCACGGCCGAGCCCTGTCGGCGCCCGGTTCGGGCGAAACTCTGCCGGCGGCCGGGCGTGGAACTCCGCCGGATCAACTTGGATATCCAGCCGCCCGGTTTCTGCGTCCAGCCGGATCACGTCCCCGTCCCGCACTTTCGAAATCGGCCCCCCATGCGCCGCCTCGGGGCTCATATGGATCGCTGACGGGATCTTGCCGCTGGCGCCCGACATCCGTCCATCCGTCACCAGCGCCACCTTGTGGCCGCGGTCCTGCAGCACGCCGAGCACCGGGGTCAGCCCGTGCAGCTCCGGCATGCCATTGGCGGCAGCCCCCTGGAACCGGACGACCGCTACAAAGTCCCGGTCCAGCCGCCCGGCTTCGAACGCCGCCCTCAGGGCATCCTGCGACTCGAACACGACCGCGGGTGCCTCCACGATCCGGTGCGACGGCTTCACCGCCGACACCTTGCTCACACCTTCGCCAAGCATACCGGTCATCAGGCGCAGGCCGCCCTCCTCCGAGAACGGATTATCCGCTGGCCGCAGGACATCGGTATCACCGCTCTCCAACGGCGCAGGCCGCCAGATGAGGCCGCGGTCCGACAGCAAAGGTTCCTGCGCATACCCCGAAATCGGCCCGGCGACGCCGGGCGCCCCGGCGTGCAGCAGTCCCGCCTTTAGAAGTTCCGCAATCAGGAAACTCATGCCGCCCGCCGCATGGAAGTGGTTCACATCCGCGGGCCCGTTCGGATAGATGCGCGCCAGCAAGGGCGTGACGCTCGACAGCTCCGCAAAATCCGCCAGCGTGACGAACAGCCCCGCCGCCGCCGCAATTGCCGGGATGTGCAGGGCGTGGTTGGTTGACCCGCCGGTCGCCATCAGCCCGACGATCCCGTTCACGATCGAGCGGGCATCCACCAGTTCGCCGGCGGGAAGGTACTCCTTGCCCTGCGCCGTGATCGCAGCCGCCCGGTGCGTGGCGGCGCGGGTCAGGGCCGCCCTCAGCGGTGTACCAGGGTTGGGAAAGGCCGCACCGGGCAAATGCAGCCCCATCACTTCCATCAGCATCTGGTTGGAGTTGGCGGTGCCGTAAAACGTGCACGTGCCCTGGCTGTGATAGCTCTCGGCCTCGGCCTTCAGGAGCGCTTCGCGCCCGACTTTTCCTTCGGCAAACAATTGCCGTACGCGGACCTTTTCCGGATTGGGCAGACCTGTCGGCATCGGACCCGCCGGAACAAAGATGGATGGCAGCCAGCCGAACCGCAAGGCCGCGATCACCAGGCCGGGAACGATCTTGTCGCACACGCCGAGGTGCAACGCCGCATCGAACGCGTCATGCGAAAGTCCCACTGCGGACGCCATCGCGATCACGTCGCGCGAGAACAGCGATAGCTCCATGCCTTCCTGTCCCTGCGTGACGCCGTCACACATCGCAGGCACGCCGCCGGCGACCTGCGCGACGGCATGAACTTCGCGGGCCGCCTCGCGGATCTGCTGCGGATAGGATTCGAAAGGCGCATGCGCCGACAGCATGTCGTTGTACGAGGTGATGATCCCGATGACCGGCCAGCCCGCGCCGAGGATCTGCGCCTTCTCGATCACCGCGCAGCCTGCCGACTGGTGCGCCAGATTGCCTTCCGTCAGCCGCGCCCGCGCATACGCGGTGGGGCGCCGTGAACGGATCATCTCGAGATAAGCCGCCCGCGATTCTCGCGAGCGATCTGCGATGCGCGCGGTGACCGCTTCTACGACCGGATTGAGTGTGCCAACCATCAGGGTGCCCAGAAAATTGAGAGGCGATCGCCCAGGCCATCTATTGCGAAACGGACCGGGCAATTCATCGGATCCGTATCGGCCATCTTCAGAAGCATGCTGCGCTTTTCCGCGCCAAACACAAGCAGTAGCGCACGGTTTGCGTGGATCACGGCCGCGCCGGTCAGCGTCAAGCGCTGGGGCACGGTCACCATCGGCGCGCCGACCGCCGCCACACAATGCACAGCGTCCGGCGATACAATGCCTGCAAGGTTCGCCGTGCCGGGAAACCAACTCGCGGTATGGCCGTCCGTTCCCATGCCAAGCAGCACGAAACTGATCGATTTACAATGCGGCCCATAGGCGGCGTTCCGGTCCGCCACCGCATCTGCAGGCGACCCATGCGCTGTCTTCATCGGCAGGAAAATCGCGCACTCCGCCGCGTCTTGGAGCAAACGTGCCCGCACCAGGCCTTCGTTCGAGTCCGGATGATCCGGCGCCACCCAGCGCTCGTCGACGAGTCCCACGGTGATGTTCGCCCAGTCCAGCGCCCTCGCGGACAGAATATCGAACATCCGCGCCGGCGATGATCCGCCGGACACCATCAGGCTCGCCGCACCGGTTCGGGCAACGTCCGCACCCAGAGTATCTTCTGCCAGGTCGGCGGCGGCTTCCGACGCTTTGTCCCGGCTCTCGAACGCGGTGAGGTGGAGCGCCATCGCGCTCACGTCTCCTTCCACCAGTCGCGGCCATCCCGGTCCATCATCATAGCGGCTGATAGCGGGCCATCCGTTCCGGTGGCGTAAGGCTCCGGCTGGTACCGGCTCGCGTCCCAGGCGTCGATCAGGCTATCGACCCAGCGCCAGGCCGCCTCGACCTCGTCGCGGCGCATGAACAGCGAGAGATTGCCGCGCACGATATCCATCAGCAGGCGCTCGTACGCATCCGGATA
>JBGTKE010000056.1:0-3625 GCA_041744775.1 Hyphomonas sp.
TGCATCCGGGGAGGTTTGCGACACCACATGGCCGACGCACGCAGCATCATCCTGCACGAATACCCGACTTCCCCCTTCTCGGAGAAGGTGCGCCTGGCGCTCCGCCTCAAGAACCTCGCCTATGCGCGGGTCGAGATTCCGGTGATCATGCCGCGTCCGGACCTGATGCCGATGACCGGCGGCTACCGGCGCACGCCGGTGATGCAGATCGGCGCCGACATCTACTGTGACACCGCAATCATCCTGCGCGAGATCGAGGCGCGTTATCCGCTGCATGCCCTCAAGTTGCCCGGTCATGAAGGGCTCGCGCAGATGGTGGCAGGCTGGGCCGACTCGCGCTGGTTCCAGTCCTCGGTCGCCGTGATCTTCGGCCAAATGGGCGACTCGGTGCCCGAGGCCTTCATCAAGGACCGCGAACAGCTGTCGGGCCGGGCGTTCAACATCGACGCGATGAAAGCCGTCGCGCCGATGATGAAGGACCAGTGGCGCGCGCGCCTGATGCTGATCGAGGAACGCCTGGCCGGCGGCAAGGGCGCGGGCTCGGGCAATTTTCTGATCGGCGCCAAGCCCGGCCTCGTGGATGTGCATGCCTACATGAACGTCTGGTGGATGAAGTCTGCCGTGCCGGACTTCGCCGAGGCCTGCCTCGAGAACGCGCCGCTGACCGCCGCCTGGTACCGCCGCCTCGCCGAGTTCGAAGGGCAGGAGCCCGAGACGATCACCTCGAAGGCGGCGCTCGCCATCGCGAAGGACGCGGCGCCCCGCCTTGTCGCCGCGACCACCCGCAACGAGCCGCAGGAGTTTTCGCCGGGCGAGACAGTCGCCGTGGCGCCGGACGATTATGGCCAGGTCAGGGTCGAGGGCGAACTGGTGCATGCCGACTCGCAGCGCATCATCCTGAGCCGTTTCACGCCGGAGGCCGAGACGATCCACGTCCACTTCCCGCGGGCGGGATTTCTGGTGCGCCGGGCCTGATCCTATTGCCATACGCCATGGCCCGGTTACGCTCCTCCCGAAGATAACGGGAGGAACACATGAAACGCATTCTACTGGCCACAACGGCCTTGCTGGCGGCCTGCAGCAGCTTTTCCGATGGCGTTGCCGAGGCGCCCGCCGGGGCCGCAAAAACCGAGATCAAGTCCGAAGGCTGGTATCCCTCGCGCTACGGCGCCGATGACCGGCTTGGCGCGATGAACAATCTCTCTCCGGAGAAAACCGCCGAGGCCGCGAAACTCATCACCACCGGCAAGACCTACGCGCTCGGCCAGGTCACCGGCAAGACGACGCCTGCCTATGGCCCGCGCACCTTCAGCATGACGATCCTTCAGCTCTCGGACGGTTCGGGCACGACGCTCGGCGAGAACAAGGCAGTCGGCAATGACGACCTCGTCAACACCTATGTCGGCATCGGCAGTCAGCTCGACGGTCTCGGCCATATGGGCATCGACCATCGCTATTATAACGGCGTCCCGGTCGCCGACTTCGTCACCACTGGCGGGCTCACGCAGTTCGGCACGCATGACATTCCGCCCGTCGCCACCCGCGGCGTGCTGCTCGACATGACAAAGGCTTTTGGCGATCCGGTGCCGGCCGGCACTGCCTTCAACCGCGCCGAGATCGACGCCGCCGCGACCGCCGCCGGCATCACCATCGGCAAGGGCGACATCGTCCTCTTCCACACCGGAACGATGAAAGCGTCGGAAGGCGCGACGGAACTTTCGCCGGTCGAGCCCGGCCTCGGCGTCGAAGGCGCGCAATACCTCGCCGATCTCGGCGTCGTCGCCATCGGCGCCGACACCTGGGCGCTGGAAGTGATCCCCTTTGAAGCCGAAGCGCGCCCCTTCGACGTGCACCTGACCCTGCTCGCCAAGAACGGCGTCTACATCCTCGAGAACATGGTTACGACGGAACTGGCGGCGGACGGCGTGACGGAATTCTTCTTCACGCTGGGCGCGCCGAGGCTGGAAGGCGCGGTGCAGGCGATCATCAATCCGGTGGCGATAAGGTAGAAGCGCCCTGACTTAAGTTGGTCGTCATCGGGATCGCCAAAGGCGATGCCCGGCACCCATGGGCCGCAAACTCAGAAAAGTCTGGGTCCCGGACATTTGCTTCGCAAATTCCGGGATGACGACAAACTGAGGTTCTTGGCTGGGCGCCTAAGCCCTCAGAAACGGCACAATATCCGCCACCAGCGCATCGGCCATCTTGTCCGAAAGGTCGTGACCCCATTTGGGATAGGATTTGAAAACCGCGCCCGGAATGCGCCGCGCGATGTCCTCGCCGGCGGCCGGGCGAATCAGCGGATCGTCGGCGCCGTGCAGCACCATCGTCGGGGCCGTCACCTGCCCGAGGCGTTCATGCCAGCGCGGTGTGGCGAGGATTGCGGTGTACTGCCGCGCCATGCCGAAGGGGCGGTCGGAGCGGTGGAAGTCCTGGATGGCCCGTGCACGGATGATCTCGGCGCTGTTCCTGAGGTCGGCGTGCGAGCCGATGGCATGCTGCGCCTGTACCGCGATGTCCCCGATGGCTTCTGGGGTGCGCGAGGCCGGCACGGCGGTCAGCGCCGCCATCGCCTCAGGCGTCGACGGTGGCAGCGCCGGATCGCCCGAGGTCGTCATCACCGGGATCAGCTTTCTCACCTTGTGGGGATGATCGAGCGCCATCAGCTGGCTGATCATTCCGCCCATTGAGACGCCGAGCACGTCCGCTTTCTCGACGCCGATGGCGTCCAGCAGCCCGGCCGAATCGGCCGCCATCGCACTCAGCGTATACGGAACAAGTTTCGAGGCATCCTGGCCGGTCATCGCCGCCGTCAGCACGTCCATGGGTGAGGGCGGGACGAACTGCGCGAACTCGGTGGAGAGGCCCACGTCGCGGTTATCAAACCAGATCACCCGGAAGCCGGCATCCGCCAGGCCGCGCTTCAGCGCGTCCGGCCAGCGCGTCATCTGCAGCGCAAACCCCATGACCAGCAGGATCGCGGGGTCGCTCACGCTGCCCATCGTGTCATACTCGATTTCTATTCCGTTTGTTCTGGCTCTTGGCATGGGGCCATCCTCCTTCAAAGCGACCGACTGAAGCTCAACCGGAGTAAAAAACGCCGCCCCTGAAGGAGGCGGCGTTTGTATTGTATGCAGAGGACAGGCCGGATCAGAACTTGACGCTGGCCTTGCCGTACACGAAGCGGCCCGAACTGCCCCAAGGAATATATCCCGAGAAAGGCGTGTTGCCGGTGCCGTTCTGCGAAGCAGGGGCCGGGTTGCCATACTCGTCGAGGACGTTGTCTGCACCCACGGACAGTGTGAACCGGTCATTCCAGGTGTAACGGGCTTCGAGGTCAATCACGGTCGCCGGATCAATCGAGTAGTCGTTCGCTGCCGTGGCGCTTGGTACCAGCACTTCGCCATACCGGATCGCGCGGAACGTGGCTTCAAACGGACCGGCCGACCAGTCGACCTGGCCGGTGAACTTATCCTTCGGCTGACCCTCTTGCAGGGTTAGGATGTTGACCCGGGCAAACAGCGGTGGCTGCGGGTTGAGGGCGGTCAGCGTCGGGACCGAGGGAACCTTCGTGATCTTCGTGTCGGTGAAGGTGGCCCCCGCCGTCACCCTGAAATTTCCCAAG
>JBGTKE010000057.1:0-7953 GCA_041744775.1 Hyphomonas sp.
GCGCGAGCCGGCCCGTGCTGCGCGGGCTCGGCGCCGAGCGCGTGCAGGTGCTGACCAACGGGATCGGCGTGATCGACGTTTCGGCCGCCAGCCCCGACCACCAGGTTTCGGCCGACGGCATTGACGCCGAAAAGATCGAGATCCTGCGCGGCCCGGCGGCGCTGGCCTATGGCGGCCAGGCAATTGGCGGTGTGGTGAACGTCATCGATGGCCTGATCGTCGAGGCCCTGCCGGAACGCCCGGTCAGCGGGGAAGTTTACGGCGCCCTCAACAGCGTCAATGATGGCACCGAGATGGGCGCGCGCGCGGCCTTCACGGCCGGCCCGCTGGTGTTTTCCCTGTCTGCCTCAAAGCGCGAGTTTGGAGACTTTGACATTCCCGGCCTGGCCGAGTCCCGCCAGCTTCGCCACCGTGAGGCGCTGGAGCACGAGGCGGAAGAAGATCATGACGACGATGACCACGATGATCATGACGATGAAGAAGAAGCTCTGATCAGCGGCACCCTGCCTAACTCCTTCCTCGATACCGAAACCTTCGGCGGGGGCATCAGCTGGGTCGGCGAGCGGGCGTTTGCCGGCGTTGCCGTGCGCCGGCAGACCTCCACCTATGGACTACCCGGTCACGCGCATGGCGAAGAAGACCATGACGACGATCACGATGAGGATCATGACGAGGACGAAGATGATCATGACGAAGATCACGGCCATGAAGACGGCGCGCCCTATATTGATCTGAAACAGACGCGGTATGACTTCCGTGCCGGGATCAATCTGGATGGCCCCATCATGAAAGCCATTACCGGAACGCTCTCCTATTCCGACTATGAGCATCGCGAGATCGAAGGCGATGAAGCGAGTTCGGTCTTCAAGACCGACGGCGTGGAAGGCCGTATCGAACTTGACCACGCGCTCGCGGGATTTGAAGGCGCAGTGGGTGTCCAGTTCCTCGACAAGTCGCTCGGTGCGAGCGGCGGCGAAGCCTTCCTCACACCGACCGACACGGCCTCATGGGCGCTTTTCCTTTATGAAACGCGCGATTGGGACGGGGGTTTCGGCATCGAGGGCGGCCTGCGCATCGAGCAGCTCGAACTCGATAATGCCGTGGCCGGGAAAACCGACTTCGACCTCTTCAGCGCGTCTGCCGGCGTCCACCAGCATTTCGGTGCGGGCTGGTTTGGCGGCGCGCAGGTGGCCTATACCGAGCGCGGCCCGAATGAGAGCGAGCTCTTCGCCTTCGGCCCCCACCTTGCCACCGAACAGTTCGAAGTGGGCGACGCAAACCTCGACAAGGAACGTGGCCTGAACCTGGAAGGCACGCTGCGCTGGCGCAGCGACAGGGCGAGCTTTGGCGTCAATTTGTTCCATACGAGCTTTAGCGACTTCATCTATCTCGCCCCCGGCAGCATCGAGGAAGACGGCGAGCTCGTGACCGTCGAACATGGCCTGCCCGTCTTCGTCTTCTCCCAGGATGACGCGACCCTTTATGGCGGCGAGATCTATGGCGAATACTATATCGACCAGGGCCTGCTCGGCGCAGACTGGAAGCTCCGTTCCGGGATTGATTATGTGCGCGGCGAACTTGAGAACGCCGGCAACCTGCCCTTCATCCCGCCGCTGCGCGTAACCGCCGGCGCGGATGCCGACTGGCAGCGCGTGATGGTCGGCGCGAGCGTCGAATGGGCCGACAACCAGCGCCGCTTGGGCGAAGGTCAGCTCGGCACCGGCGACTATACGCTGATCAACCTGAAGACGGCGCTGAAACTCTCCGAGTACGGAATCGGCCGCGAAGGCACGCAGCTGTTCGTGGAAGTTCGCAACATTGCGGATGAGGAAGCGCGCCTCGCCACCTCCGTACTGCGCGACACGGTGCCCCTGCCCGGCCGGAATGTGCGGGCGGGCCTTCGGATAACGTTCTGATCAGAGCCGGAAGTCCGGCATCCATGCTTGCAGGAGAGCCTGCTTCGCCCGGAGCGCGGCCTCCGCCTCAAGCTGCGTGCGCAGCAGAAAGCGGATGCTGTCTCCGGGCCGCAACTGCCCGAGCAGGTGGCGATCAGCGCGGATGACCTGCAGGACGTGCGGATAGCCGCCGGTCGTCTGGCCATCGGGCAATAGCAGGAAACCGCGGCCCTGCGGCGTGACCTGAAGCGCGCCGGGGAATACCGCCGAGCTGGGCAGAAGGCTTGCGCCTTCATGCGGAGGGAATGCGCCTTCGATCTCGACACCCATGCGGCTGGACCGCTGGGTCACTCTGTAGACGGACGTTGGGGAAATTTCCGCGCCGCCGGTAAAGTCCGGCCCGGGAACAGCGCGCAAGGCATAGCTGGCCGCAGGCGGCAGGATGAGCTGATCCGGCGTTGCAATAGCGGGAACGGGCGCGGCTGGGCCGAGTGCCAGGTGATCACCATTTCGGAGGGTCCGGCCTTCATGGCCGCCCAATCCGGCGGGCAGATAGGTCGACCCTGAGCCGAGGAACACGTCCGCGTGGAGCGTGCCCGAGACGGCAAGGTAAATCCGCACACCGGTCCGCGCCGCAGCAATCTGGAGCGTGTCGCCCGCCTTCGCATCGAGCGTTGCGTGCATCGGGCATTCGGCGCCGCCGAGATGAATGCGGGCAACGGCGCCCGTGAGGGCAATCTGCACCGGCGCTTCGAACCTGAAGACGGCCGGACCGTAGGTGGTCTCGAGGCAAGCTGCATCCGCAGGCTTCCCGACCAGCCGGTTTGCGAGGGCCATGGACACCGGATCGGCGGGCCCGCTGGAGGGAACACCGGCATGCCGGAACCGCACACGAGGCGCAGCCTGGACCGTACACTGAATACCGGGGTCGAGGACGACGAGGCTCACGCGCAGGGCGCTCGTTTCAGTGCGACCCGGTCGCCCGGGCGCAGCACGAACGGATCAGGGCGGGCCGGCTCGAACAATGGGCCGAGCACCCGGCCAATGATCGGCCAGCCGCCCGGGCCATCGAGCGCATAAAGCCCGATCTGGCCGGTTATCAGACCGATCGATCCTGCCGCCACCCGCGTGCGCGGATTGGCGAGACGCTCCGACACGAGCGTCTCATCGAGCCCGGTCAGGTAAGCAAATCCCGGCGTGAAGCCGAGCATATCCACAACGAGTGCGGACGCCTCAACCTTTGCAATGATGGCCTCTTCGCTGAGCCCGAGACGTGCAGCGAGCGCCGCGAGGTCGGGTCCGTCGGCGCACCCGAAAGTCGCCGTGAACACATGAGTTCCGGCTGTGGCCAGATCGAGCACGACATCCGAGACGAGGGCCGCTTCGAGGCGTGCCCAGGCCTGCGCCATCTGCTCCGCATGCGGATCGAAGGCGACCGCGACGTCGCGCCTTCCCGGCACGATTTCCAGCCAGCGCGGATCTCCGGCGAGCTCTTGCGCCAGACGGTGGCGGATATCGCCCTCCCCGCACAGGATGCGCAAGGCGTCATCGCCGCAAGCGACAATGCTTGAGCCGGTACTCATGCGCGCACCTCGATGCCGGCCGCCTCGAGTCCCGCCCGGAGATTACGTGCATGATCCGCCGCGCCGGCAGTGTCGCTGTGCAGGCACAAGGTACGGACAGGCAGGGCAATCCGTCCGCCGCCCCGGACTTTGACGGTACCTTCGGCCGCGATGAGGAGCGCCTGCGCCAGCACCGATGCCGGGTCCTCGATCACGGCGCCGTCGATCGACCGCGGTGTGAGGGCGCCGTCCGGTTCATAAGTGCGATCTGCAAACCCTTCCGCAACGAAGCCGCAGCCCGCCGCTCCCGAAGCAGCTTCGAGCGCCGAGCCGGGCGGTCCGATGATCTGCGCAATTCCTGCGGCCATGGCCACACTGACAATCAGGCGCGCCAGGTCCGCATCCTTCGCGGCGTCGTTATAGAGCGCGCCATGCGCCTTGAGATGCCGGACCTCAGCGCCCTCTTCCGACGCGATCCGGAGCAGCAGCTGCGTCTGGCTCTCGATCGCTGCCGCAAGGTGATCCGGTTTCATCCTGAGACTGCGACGGCCGAAATGCTCGACATCCGGATAGGAAGGATGCGCGCCGATCTGGACGGCGTTGGCCCTGGCTTCGCGCACAGTTGCCCGCATCGATGCCTCGTCCCCTGCATGACCGCCGCACGCCACGTTGCAGCGCGTGACGACGCGCAGCATCGCGGCGTCGAGCGAGCGGCCGTCCGGACCAGGTAATTCACCGAGGTCGGCATTCAGGCAGATCACCCTTGTCATGGCCAGACTCCTGAGGCGCGCAGGATGAGGCGCGCGCCAAGGCCGATCGTGACGAAGAGGACTGCGCCGCCCAGCAGGTTCTGCAGCGGCGTGTTGACGTGCTCGCCCAGTAGGCTCCTCCGGTTCATCGCGACGAGCAGGAACGCCGCCACCGCCGGAAGGAGGATCCCATTCGCCACCTGCGCCGTCAGAATGACCGTCAACGGATTAAATCCCATCAGCGCAATGCCTGCGCCTGTGGCCAGGACGGTGATTGCAACGATGCGGAACAGGCGTCCCCGCGGCGGCTGCCCCGAAAGCTCGCACACCGCATAGGCCGCTGCCATGGGGGCGGTGATCGCCGAACTCAGTCCGGCGGCGAGGAGGCCGATGCCGACGAGGTAGCGCGCTACGGGCCCGTAGGCGGGTTCGATGGCTGCGGCGAGATCTGCGCCGGATCTGATCGCCAGACCCGACGCGAACAGGCTCGCCGCGGCGGTCACCAGAATGAAGATGGAAATCAGACCGCCGAAGCCGACCGAGACCTGCGTATCCCGGCGCGCTTCGGCGAGCGCGCGGGCGCCTTTGCCGCCCCAACGCTCGCGCGCGGCCGATGCGTGCAGGAAGAGATTGTAGGGCACGATCGTGGTGCCGATCAGGGCGATGGCGGTGAACAGGCTCCCCTCCGGCAAGCGGGGCACCAGCCCGCCCAGGAGCGCAACGGGATCGGGCCGCGTGATCAGGACGCTGCCGGCAAAGGCGAGACTCATCAGCGCCACGAGCGCGATCAGCGCGCGTTCGAGGCTCTTGTAACTGCCTGTGAGCAGGAGTGCTCCGGCCAGCACTGCCAGCACGGCAATCACGATCCGCCGGTCCGGGCCTTGCGCGCCAAGGATGGCTTCACCGCCGAGCGAAGCGCCGGTCAGGTTGCCGGCCTGATAGGCGGCATTGCCCATGGCGAGCGCCGTGACGACCAGGGCCGCGATGGCCCATCTGACCCAAGGCGTGCCGGCGCCTGCCATCAAGGCTTCGCCGAGGCCCCGGCCGGTGACGACACCGAGGCGGGCGGACATTTCCTGCAGGATGATGGTTGCGGCTGTCGCGAACACGAGCGCCCAGAGGAGCGCGTAGCCGAAATTTGCGCCGGCCAGCGTGCACGCCGTCACCGTTCCCGGCCCGATGAAGGCCGCGGTGACGAGTGCGCCGGGGCCGAACGGGAGCTTCATCGCGCGCTCAGATATGCAACGCGCGGCCTTCTGCGTCGAGCACAGCTTCGTGCATCGTCTCGGAAATCGTCGGGTGCGCGAAGACCGTGTGGATCAGGTCCTGCTCAGTCAGCTCACCCTGCCGCGCGATGACATAGCCCTGGATCAGCTCGGTGACTTCCGCGCCGATCATGTGGGCGCCGAGGAGTTCGCCGGTCTTCTTGTCGAAGATCGTCTTCACGAGGCCTTGCTCCGCGCCCATCGCGATGGCCTTGCCATTGCCGATGAAGGGGAAGCGGCCGACCTTGATGTCATGGCCTCTCGCCTTCGCGGCGGCTTCCGTGAGGCCGACGCTGGCAACTTGCGGATGCGAATAGGTGCAGCCCGGAATGTTCGAGGCGTCGAACGGCTCCGCATGGTTCTTTCCGGCGATGCCTTCGACGCAGGTGACGCCTTCATGGCTCGCCTTGTGGGCCAGCCAGGGCGGACCGGTGAGGTCGCCGATGGCATAGAGTCCGGGCACGCCGGTCTTGCCGAAGCCATCGACGGTGACGTGGGTCTTGTCGATCTTCACGCCGAGCGCTTCTAGGCCGAGATTCTCGACATTGCCGACGATGCCGACGGCGAGAATGGCGCGGTCGAATTCCTTCGTTTCCTTCTTGCCGTCCTTCGTCGTGATGTCCGCCGTGATGACATTCTTGCCGGCCTTGACGTTCTCGACCTTGGCGCCGGTCAGGATGCCCAGGCCCTGCTTCCTGAAATCCTTCTCGGCAAGCGCGGAAATCTCCGCGTCTTCCACTGGCAGGATGCGGTCCATCACTTCCACGACCGTCACTTCGCTGCCGAGCTCGTTGTAGAAGCTCGCGAACTCGATGCCGATGGCGCCCGAGCCGACGACCAGCAGGCGCTTCGGCATCACGTCGGGCGTCATGGCCTCGCGGTAGGTCCAGATCAGCTTGCCATCCGCGACGAGGCCCGCCTGCGGAATGTCGCGCGCGCGGGCGCCGGTGGCGAGCATCACGTGTTTGGCCGTGTACGGCGTATCCTTGCCATCCTTGCCCTTGACGATGACCTTCGGCGCGGGCGCGCCTTTCTCGAGGCGGGCGGTGCCTTCGATCACGTCGATCTTGTTCTTCTTCATCAGGAACTTGACGCCGTTCGACAGCTGGGACGCAACGCTACGCGAGCGTTTCACGACGGCTTCCAGATCAAAGGACGGGTTCTCGATTCGCAGGCCGAAGGATTTGGCATGCTTGGCGAGGTGCAGCACTTCGGCGGAGCGCAGCAGCGCCTTGGTCGTGATACAGCCCCAGTTGAGGCAGATGCCGCCGAGGCTCTCGCGCTCGACGATGGCCGTCTTCATGCCGAGTTGGCTGGCGCGGATCGCCGCAACATAGCCGCCGGGGCCGGAGCCGATGACGATGAGGTCGTATTGCGTGGACAACTATATCTCCTTCGATTGTTTGAAGCCGCGATTGATCCAACCGACAATAGAACCAGCAATCCAAAATAATGCTGAAGGCAAAAGTGCCAGTGCCGGAAGGTGTACCCTCCCAAGCTCCTTGGCTTCCGAATATACGCGCAGTCGAATCGCAGCCTCGTCTCGGTCAGAGTCAATTCGTGCGCACGACTCCGACACAATAGGCAGAGCACGATCCTCTTCACCACAGGGTGTCAATATTTCCAAGCGACGCTCGGCAATTTGCACTTCTCTTCGAATATTGTCGTAATGGCCGAAGGCCCAGACTGATGCTGCAATCAACAGGATGACCGCAATAACAATTCTAAGACGCATCAATCCATTAAGCTTCATCGCTCAAATCCCACGCCCCGTCTCTAGAGAAGCATCGCCTGAGGCGTCTCAACATAGCGCTTGAACGCCGCTAGCCATTTCGCGCCTTCGGCGCCGCCGATGACGCGGTGGTCGCAGGTGAGCGTGACGGTCATCACGGTACGGACGACCACGGCGCCCTTCTCGTCCACCACGGGGCGCTTCTCGCCCGCGCCGACAGACAGGATCATGCCTTCCGGCGGATTGATGATCGAGGCGAAGGACTTGATGCCGAACATGCCCAGGTTCGAGATCGAGAAGGTGCCGCCCATGTATTCCTGCGGTTTCAGCTTGCGTGTCCGGGCGCGGGCGGCGAGGTCCTTCATCTCTTCGGAAATCTCGGCGAGGCCCTTGCCTTCCGCCTTGAGGATGACCGGCGTGATAAGCCCGCCCTCGACCGCCACGGCGACCGAGATGTTGGCATGCTTGTGATAGGCGATGCCTTTATCCGTGTACGACGCATTGCAGTCCGGCTCATCGATCAGTGCGAGCGCTGCGGCCTTGATCAGCAGGTCGTTGACCGATATCTTCACGTCCTTCGGCGCCGCCGCGTTGATCGCGCCGCGGCTTTCCAGCAGGTTGTCGAGCGTGATGTCGATGTTCAGCGGGAAGTGCGGCACCTGCATGAAGCTCTGCGTCAGGCGCCTGGCCACTGTCTTGCGCATGCCGTCCAGCGGCTTCAGTTCGTACGTATCCGGCGCATAGACGCGG
>JBGTKE010000058.1:0-2775 GCA_041744775.1 Hyphomonas sp.
CCTGGATCGCGCTCGAGGCGAACCGCACCACCCATCGGCACGAGCTCGTCGTGCGCTACTGGCCGGGCGGCGAGGAGCCGATCCAGCTGGCCGAGGCGCATCCCCACGGCGCCTGGGTGGAGTGGGAGGGGTAGGTTGACGGGCCTTCGACCGAGCGCGGGGTCTGCTAAGTTACGACTTCGGACGACAGCCGTCATTCCGCTGACGACCCATTGCGGCCATTCAGATCGGCTGATCTCTACGTCAGCAACGCGCCCCTATTCCGGACTTTGCCGGCCGCTGTTCGCCAGCCGATAAGCGGACCTTTTCGCCCGAGGATGACGGCGGCGCCTGCAGCGCGCCTTCTTAACGACTGCAACAGCACCAGACGAACTGCGTCCGCTCGCTTTGCAACACTGTCAGCTTCGCTTCGTCGCCGATGGCGCCTCCGTATTGACCAGTCCCGGTCCGGCACCCGGGCCGATCTCGGGCAGTCTTCCTAGCAGGGGCCGGACCAGCGGGATTGTCAGGGCCGTGCTCGCGGCGGCCATGAGCAGCAAGGCGGTAAAGGTCTCATTGCTGATCACGCCCCTGTCGAGAAGGATATTGGCGAAGATGATCATGATCAGCGCCTTCGTCTGGAGCAGCCAGCCTATGACGCGCGCCTCGCCCTTGGGCCATTTTAGCAGACGACCGGCGAGGTGAACGCCGGCGAGCTTGCCCGAGACCGCCGCACCCAGGAGAAGCAGTGAGGCCGAGATGACCGCAATGCCACCAACTTCCCACTGAGTGCGAAGGCCGGTGCTGAGGAAGAAAATCGGCATCAGGCAGAACACGATCACATCGCGAAGGGCGTCCATCCGGACGTGGCTGAACCAGCGCGCGTCGAGCACCGCGCCGGCAAGAAAGGCGCCGACCATGAAATGCAGCCCTGAAGTCTCGGCGGCAAGGGCGACCGCTGTCAGCCAAACGAGGCCGAGAAACCACCGGTCCGACTCCGGCAAGCGCGGAAACAACGCTCGAATGCCCACGCTGGCCAGTGCGAAGCCGGCGAGGAAGCCGATCTGATGGCCCAGTCGATTCCAGTCCAGCAGAATGAGCGCGAGAAGCGCCCAGATCGCCAGGTCGTCGAGGCTCGCATACCGCAGCACGCGTTGGCCGAAGCTCGTTCGAAGCAGACCCAGTCGTTCGAGAAACAGCACCAGGATCGGCAGCGCTGTAACCGCGCAGGCCATGCCCAGCGCCAGCAGGACCTGAAGATGGCTACCCTCCGGTCCGATCCAGCCGGGCCAGGCCAGGATGATTGCACCCGCACCCATTCCAAACAGCAGCGGCACGCCGAGCGCTAGGCCCGCCGTAGTGCCGGTCTCTCGGCGGTGGCGCCACGCGCCGGGCAGATCCAGTTCAACGCCGGCGATCCACACGAACATGATCACCGCCCACCACGCGATCCCGTTTAGCGCGGCGATCACATCAGGGCGGAAGACTTGCGCGTAATATTCTGGAAAGGCAGCGCCCAGCACGCCCGGGCCCAGTAGGATCCCGCCGATGATCTGCACTACAACCAGCGGGGCGTAGACATCGGTCCGCAGCAGGCGCCAGACCAGGTAAGGCGCCGCCAGGATGATCACCATCGCGATCAGGAAGAGTTCAGCGGTACTCATCCGGTCATAGCGGCGGGGCGGTGCCCCCTAGGAGCCGCGCTTGTAGACGCGAACCCAATCCACCTCCATTGCGACTTCACCGCGCTGGATCCGCTCGACGGTGACTATCGGAACACCCTTGTATGGTTGTTCGATTCCGTTGGTCTTGAACGGGTAGATGCCGCCTACAGCGAAATTAAGGATGACGTGCTGGGGTGTGTCGAAGCGCCACCGGTCGTAGAATTCAACCATCGGCCGGGTGACGCGATAGATCAGCCGGCCGTCCACCTTGAAGAGGATACGCTCGGCGTTCCAGTCGACCTCGTACTCGTGCCAGTCGGTGACGTCGGTGCCGGGCGCGAAGAAGTACTTGTTCACCAGCGGCGTCTCGCCCGAATAGCCGGTGCCGTGCAGCGCGACGCCGACCCAGTCTGGTTCGCCGACATACTCCATGATGTCGATCTCGCCGGTTTCGGGCCACTTCCCGTTGCCCAGCAGCCAGAAGGCCGGCCAGACTCCGGTGGCGTCGGGCATGCGAATCCGGGCCACTGCGCGGCCGTAAGTGAAGTCGAACTTGCCCTTCGTGGTTATGCGGCCCGAGACAAAGTCGGCCTTGCGCCCGGTCGGCGTCACGAACCCTTCGCGGAAGACCGGCTGGAGCACCAGCAGCCCGCCCGAAACCCCTTCGACGCTGCCGGACGAGAGAAAACGGACCGTTTCGGGCGAATCGATATAGGCCTGCTGCTCCTCGTTGACCCAGAAATCGGGACCCACGACGTTCCACTTCGACCTGTCGAGCGCCCCGTTGTCGAACTCGTCGGCGAACACGAGCCGCTCGGCAGCGGCCGGGGCGGCTGCGGAAGGAGGCCGCGGAGTCGCTCCGGCGCATCCGCCTGCGATGGTCAGCAAAGCGGCGGCGATGGCGAGAGATTTTTTATGGAGCATTGGGATACCTCGCTGGGGCAACGGAGTGAGAACGCCTGCGCTCAGGCCGGCCTCCTCGCAAAGACGCCAAACCCGGCGATGATTGCGTAGCAGGCGGCGGGGAGCGCGAGCGCGAGGGCGAGGCTTCCGCTGGCGTCGGCGATCGCGCCGAACGCGAGCGGGACGATCGCCCCGCCGGCGATGGCGACGTTGATGATGCCCGAGCCGT
>JBGTKE010000059.1:0-4106 GCA_041744775.1 Hyphomonas sp.
GGTCGACAGGTCATCCTGGCCGACCAGGCGCAGGACAACCTGCGTGGCGTCACCGCGCGAGGCGACGCGCGCCGCCAGCATGCGTGCTTCGGCATCGAGGCGCGTCAGGAAGGCGCGTTCGTCGGCCTGGTGCTCGTCCCAGGCCTTCAGGCCGAGGGCGAGGGTGAGCAGGCCGAGGATGGCGAGGATGAGGCCCATGGTCCGCCGGTTATCGGCCAACAGGTCGCGCTCTTCCGGGCGGGCGGGAATGGCAGTCTGACTGGGATGCGATGTCTTTTTGCCCAAGAGTTTCCCATCACCGGCAGGCGGACCACCGGATCATGGGAGTTTCAGGGGCAAACCTTGCCGGTTGGTTAACCTTTCGAAGGGCCCCGTTAACCTGCGCCGGGCCCATCTGCGAGGGACCGCCCGGCAATGTCCATCGCGTTTTCGGATAGTCCCGCCTCGACGAGCCGCTTCAGGCACGCTTCGGCCTCGGCCCGCGCCTTTGGTTCCAGCAGGCGCCATTGCTCGAACGCGGTGATGAGACGTGCGCCCAGCGCCGGGTTCACCTTGTCGGCGGCGAGGATGGTTGCCTCTACCGCGCGGTAACCGGAGCCATCCGGCGCGTGGAAGGCGGCGAGGTTCTGCATGGCGAAGGCGCTGATGACCGAGCGGACCCGGTTGGGGTTTTTGAGGTCAAACGCCGGATGGGCGATCAGGCGTTTGACGTCTTCGGCGGTGCCGGTGGAGGCCTGCACGGAGAACCACTTGTCCATGACCAGCGGGTTGTTCTTCCACAGCGTTTCGAAATGCGAGATTGCCTCGGTCTTCGCCCCGCCCTTGGTGGACATCAGCGCGCGCAGCGTGGAGAGCCGCTCAGTCATGTTGGGCGCGCGCTCGTACAGGCTATAGAGCGCCGGCGCGGCGTCATGGGAGTCTGAGGCGCCGAGAAGGCCGATGAAGGCGGTGCGCATCGCCCGGATGGACGCCTGCTCCGCCCCCGGATGGTAAGGCGCCGGAGGCGGGGCCTGCAGCGTTTCGGACACCGCATCGGCGAGCAGATGGTAGAGCGCCGTCTTGAGCTTCTTCTGCGCGGCGGCAAGCGCCACGGGATCGGCCGGCTGGCGCTCGAGGAAGAGTTCGCCCACTTCCGGCAGGCGCATCAGCAGCGCGGCGAAGGCGGGGTCATCCTTGGCGCCATGAACGGCGGCGGCGATCGCTTCGACGAGGGCATGGTCCGGATTGGTCTGGCTGCCATCCGAGAGGGCGAGGATCTCTTCCTTGATCAGCGTCTGCAGGCCGTCCCATTTGTTGAAGGGGTCTGTCTCGGCCTTGACCAGGGCGAGGCGTTCGTCCCGCGTGAGATCGCGCTCGATACGGACCGGCGCAGTGAAGTCACGGCCCACGGAAAGGCTGGGTCGCGGACTTCCCGGTGGGACCTTTAGTTCGAGGGTTTCATTCGCTTTTTCGAGTATGTGGAGGAAGGGTTCGGCGGTGTGGCCGCCTTTTCCGTCCAGCAAGGCGCAGAGGAGCGGGATGGGGAGCGGGTGTTTGACCGGTTGGCCGGGAGTGGGCTTAACCGATTGAGAAAGCTCGACTTTCAGGGTGCCGGTGGCAGGGTCCCAGGCCTCGGTGACGCGGACTTCCGGGGTGCCGGCCTGGGCGTACCAGCGGCGGAAAGCCGAGAGATCGCGCCCGGAAACCGCTTCAAAACACGCATAATAGTCCTCGATGGTTACCGCCTGACCATCATGGCGTTCAAAATAAAGGTCCATTCCTTCTCGATATTTATCATTCCCTATCATCCGGCGCAGCATGCCGATCAGTTCGGAGCCCTTCTCGTACACCGTGGCGGTGTAGAGATTGTCGATCGCGCCATAAGTGTCCGGGCGCACGGCATGGGCGAGCGGACCCGCATCCTCGGCGAACTGGCGGGCGCGCAGCTTGATGACGTCCTTGATGCGCTGCACGGGGCGTGAGCGCATGTCGGCGGAGAAGTTCTGGTCGCGGAAGACGGTCAGGCCTTCCTTCAGGCAGAGCTGGAACCAGTCGCGGCAGGTGATCCGGTTGCCGGTCCAGTTGTGGAAGTATTCATGCGCGACGATGGATTCAATGGCTTCGAAATCGAAATCCGTGGCGGTCGCCTCATCGGCGAGGACATAGGCCGAGTTGAAGATGTTGAGGCCCTTGTTCTCCATGGCGCCGAAGTTGAAGTCGCGCACGGCGACGATGTTGAACACGCCGAGATCATACTCGCGGCCATAGGCCTCTTCGTCCCAGCGCATCGAGCGCTTCAGCGCGTCCATCGCCCAGGCGGCGCGCGGGGCGTCGCCCTTGTCGACATGGATGCCGAGATCGACGTGTTTGCCGGACATCGTGGTGAAGGTATCGCGCAGCACATCATAGTCGCCGGCGCAGAGGGCGAAGAGGTAGGCGGGCTTCTTGTGCGGGTCGATCCATTCGGCGTAATGGCGCCTGCCCGGCAGGTCGCCGGAGGTGCCCGGTGTGCCGTTGGAGAGCAGGATCGGAAATTCGTCCTTCGGCCCGACCATCCGCACGCGGAAGGAAGACATCACGTCCGGACGGTCCGGATAGAAGGTGATGCGGCGGAAGCCTTCGGCCTCGCACTGGGTGCAGAGGCGCCCGCCCGAGAGGTAGAGACCGGACAAAGCGGTGTTCGCCTCCGGTGAAATCTCGACTTCCGTTTCGAGGACGAACGGCTCCTTGGGCGGCGTGTGCAGCGTCAGCCCGCGCGCATCCACCGTGAAGTCGGCCGGGTCGAGCGGCTGCGCAGGCGCGCCTGCGAGACCGACCGCGACATAGTTCAGGTGCAGCGCCTCGCCGTCGAGGCGCATCGCGCCCTGGCCGCGCGGCGTGATCGAGAGCGCGGCCTTCACCACGGTCTTCTGCGCGCCGAGGTCAAAGTCGAGCGTCACATCGGTGATCTCGAAGGGATAGGGCGTGTAGTCCTTGAGTTTCACCGCTACCGGGGTTTCCGTTCGCATCAGGGGCGCTCCTCAGGTCAGATGGATTGGGTCCAAGGGATATAGGGGTGGGAGGAAGGCGTCGAGGTCCCTTGTTGGCAGAGCGTGCGCTGGCAAGACAAGGGAGACAAAGCAACTGAGCACGATAAGAATTCGGCGACAGGCCGGAACAGATTGAGATCACCCCTCGGATGAAGGCGGGCGGCGCTTCTTGTCTGATTTCTTCTGCTTTGGCGGCTGAGTTCTTTGACGAGCTCGCAGGTTCGTCAGAAACTGCTGAAGGCGTTCTTCGCGCATCTCTTGAACAAATCCAAATGCACGAAGGAAAGGCAGGAGCCCTTCGATAATCTCGTTGCCGGCTTTGATCTGGCTTAGCGGAACAGTTTCGACCAAGGTGGTCATCGTATTTTCTTGGTCTGAGGTGTCGCCATCTTTGCTTGTGTGGAACGCATAGACCGGCTTGACAGAGCCTGGGGCGTAGATGACCCCCATGTATGCCCCGTGCGCTAAGATGTTTCTGAGTGAGACAAGTTTTTCAAATGCTGGGATGGCAGCAGAGAGACCTTCTTTAGCAACCGGGTTGATTGTTATGGCATACCTTAGCTTAGCGATCTTGGTGCCTATCGTTGAACGGCCAACGAGCATGCGCCCGCCGATTTCGTCGACTCCGGCGATTGCGAAAAGGTGGGCCTCTATTGTATCTTCTAGCTCTGCGCAGTTCCTAAGGAACTTGCCGGTTTCCACGAAAAACTCGACTGGCGGTTCTGCGTTCTCAACACGATGACCATCTGCTTTTTCCATGACCAACTCCAAAGAAGACAAATAGGCTCAACGCGACCCTCGGCGAGACCGGCTTCACCAATCCGCCGATGTTGTCTGCAGCATCGCAGGCTGGCAAGACTCCGGCGATGAACCCTGCCCTTGTTCCTTACCCGCCTTCCATCCGGCGCGCCGCGCTTGTCATTGCCGCCCTGCTGGCGGCGGTGATCGGTTACTTTTCGCTCGTCCCGCCGGGCGAGGCGCCGGTGCCGCAGATTTCGGACAAGATCCGCCACGTCGCCGCCTATGCGGGGCTCGCGGTTCCGGCGGCGATGTGGTTCGGGCCGCGGCGCCTCGCGGCGATCCTCGTCGTCGCGCTCT
>JBGTKE010000060.1:0-2236 GCA_041744775.1 Hyphomonas sp.
CGCTGCTGTCAGACAAGCCGCCCGTCTTGGCATGCGTAGAGGATCCTCGTGCCGCCGGTGACCTGTTGCGTCCGGCAATCGATCGGCGGCGTCAATGCGACTCGCCCTGCGGGCTAGGCGGCGCGCGGGCGATGCAGCTGCAGGGGGAATGGCGGGCGCGGCGGCGATTGCCATTGACTGCTTTCCAAGCCGGTACGAGGCCGCTAAGCCTGCTGCCGGGTGCCAACAAGCGGGAGTGCAGGGAACCATGCCAGCCGGGTATGATTGGGGATGGGACAATGGCCGTGCGCTGATCGGCATGGCCTTGATTTATGCACTCTGCTGGGTGCTGTCCGAAAAGAAGAAACTGTTTCCGTGGAAGATCGTGCTGGGTGCGACCGTGATGCAGTTCGCATTCGCGCTGATCCTGTTCGGCATTCCGGTGGTGCGCGAAATCCTGTTCAAGGCCAACGACGTGGTCGGCGGATTGCAGGCCGCGACCCGCGCCGGCACCAGTTTCGTGTTCGGCTATGTCGGCGACAATGCGGCCGCCAGCGAGCTGATCGGCGGTTCGGCGCCGCCGTTGTTCTTCTTCCAGATCCTGCCGATCATCATCGTTGTCGCTGCGCTCTCGGCCATCCTTTGGCACTGGCGAATCCTGCGCTGGATCACCAATGGCTTTGCCTTCGTCTTCCGGCGCGGCATGGGGCTTGGCGGGGCGACCTCGCTTGCGGTCTCGGCCAACGTCTTCATGGGCATGACGGAAGCCCCGGTTCTCATTCGTCCCTACATCAAGGGCATGACGCGGTCCGAGCTGCTGATCATGATGACCGCCGGCTTCGCCACGATCGCCGGCTCTGTCCTCATCGTGTACGGAGCATTCCTCGAAGGCAAAATGGCGAACCCGCTCGCCCAGCTGCTGACCGCCTCGATCATGGCGGCGCCGGCCGCGGTCGCGGTTGCCCTCACCATGATCCCGGAAACCACGCCCGCCGATAAGCGCGTGCAGGATCCGGATTTCAACTATGCCTCCACGATGGACGCGTTCTCGACCGGCGCGACCGACGGTCTGAAAATCGTCTTCAATATCGCAACAATGCTGATCGCCGCGCTGGCGCTGCTCTGGCTGGTGAATGCCGGGCTCGGGGCCTTCCCGGACGTGTTAGGCGCGCCGCTGTCGATCGAGCGCATGCTCGGCTGGATCTTCGCCCCGCTGATGTACATGATCGGCGTGCCCTTGGAAGAAGCGGCGAAATCCGGCTCGCTGATGGGCGTGAAAACGGTGCTCACCGAGTTCGTTGCCTTCATTCAGTTGGCCGAATTGCCCGTCGAGGCGATGGACCCGCGCACCCGCATCATCACCGCCCACGCGATCTGCGGCTTTGCCAACTTCGGCTCGATGGGCATCCTGATCGGCGGCCTGTCGATCGTGGAGCCCGAACGCCGCGAGGATTTCCTCGGCCTCGCCTGGCGCACCCTGCTGGCAGGCACGCTGGCAACCTGCCTGTCAGCCGCTGTGGTCGGGGCGCTGCCTTACCAGCTGTTCGCCGGCGCCTGACCCGATCCTTGAGCCGCGCTGATTTCTCGCTTGAGGAAAATGGCGTGGCGCGGCGAACGGATTTTCGCGACAAGCTGTGCGGTTGCCATTGGGCGAGGAATGCGTGGTGCCGTTCGTCATCGATGAAGTCTTTGTCTGGCTGATCGTCATCGGATTCCTGGCCCAGATGGTCGATGGCGCGCTAGGCATGGCCTACGGTGTTATTTCGACCACGGCGATGCTGGTGCTCGGCATCCCGCCGGCGCTCGCGAGCGCCAATGTGCACGCGGCGGAAGTCTTCACCACCGCCGCCTCCGGCACGTCCCACGCGATCGCAGGGAACGTGGACTGGAGTGTCTTCTGGCGGCTTGCCTTGTTCGGATCTGCCGGCGCGGTCATCGGCGCCTTCGTCATCAGCCATGCCGATACCGATATCGTGCGCCCGTTCATCGCGGCCTACCTGCTGCTGATGGGCGTCATCGTCATCTGGAAGGGCCTGCGTCCGAACGGCAGCCCGCCGAAGATCGGCCGGGTCCGGATTCTCGGCTTTGCCGGCGGCATGGCCGACGCGATCGGCGGCGGCGGATGGGGCCCTGTCGTTACGTCAAACCTGATCGCACGCGGCGGTGAGCCGAGCCGCATGGTCGGCACGGTCAACATCGCCGAGTTTGTGGTGACGGTCGCTGCCAGCCTCGCATTCCTGATCGCGCTTGGCCCGAG
>JBGTKE010000061.1:0-3014 GCA_041744775.1 Hyphomonas sp.
GACGCCGCCGGCTATGCCAAGGCGCCTCCGGGCCTGCGCATCTGGTGCGGCGGCTCGGTGGAGCCTGCGGATGTCTCGAAACTTCTCCCCTGGCTCGACTGGGCCTTCCAGGAAGAAGCCGCGAAGCTCTGAAGCGGAGAGGGAAGCGCACAGCTCCCGGCCGATGATCACGCTACGTCCCGCCACGCCTGCAGACCTGCAACTCATCCTTCACTGGGATGAGCAACCGCATGTGCAAGGCACCGGCGGGGATGATGACTGGAACGCATGGGACTGGGAAAACCAGCTGGGGCGCGATGTGCCCTGGCGGGAATTCCTGATCGCAAAGCTGGACACAAGGCCCATCGGCTTTGTCCAGACCCTCGATTGCCGCGAAGAGGAGAGCCACTATTGGGGCACCGACTGCCCGGAACATTCCTGGGCCATCGATATCTGGATCGGGGAAGCCGACTGCCTCGGCAAGGGCTACGGGACGCAGATGATGCATCTCGCCTTCGACCGGTGCTTCGCCCATCCGCTCTGCCAGCACATCCTGATCGATCCGATGGCGGACAATACCGCCGCGCACCGTTTCTACGAATCCCTCGGTTTCAAACTTCTCGGGCCGCGAACGTTTGGCCCTGACCAATGCCTCGTCTATCAACTCACCCGCGCCGACTGGCGCAATGGAGAACGCAATGCCTAAAGTCCTCATCGGAGATACGCTCTCCCCCGCCGCCGTCGAAATCTTCAAGGCGCGCGGTATCGAAACCGACATCAAGGTTGGTCTGTCCAAGGAAGACCTGATCAAGATCATCCCGCAATATGACGGCCTCGCCGTGCGCTCGGCCTGCAAGCCGGACGCGGACGTGATTGCCGCCGCGACGAACCTGAAAGTCATCGGCCGCGCCGGTATCGGAGTCGACAATATCGACATCAAGGCCGCAACCGCCAAGGGCGTCGCCGTGATGAACACGCCCTTCGGCAACGCCATCACCACCGCCGAGCACGCCATCGCCATGATGTTCGCTGCCGCCCGCCAGATCCCGGCGGCCAACGCCGACACGCAGGCCGGCAAATGGCCGAAGTCCGGCTATATGGGCCTTGAAGTCTCCTACAAGACGCTGGGCCTCATCGGCTGCGGCAATATCGGCAGCCGCGTCGCAGAGCGCGCCATCGGCCTGAAGATGAAGGTCGTCGCCTACGATCCGTTCCTGACGGAAGAGCGCGCCGTGGAGCTGGGCGTGGAGAAGGTCGAACTGGACACGCTGCTCACCCGCGCCGACGTGATCACGCTGCATGTTCCGCTCACGGAGCAGACGAAAAACGTACTCTCCCGCGAAGCGCTGGAAAAGACCAAGAAGGGCCTGATCCTCGTCAACTGCGCGCGCGGTGGTCTCGTCGATGAAGCCGCCGTCCGCGACCTGCTGGAGAGCGGCCATCTCGCCGGCGCGGCGTTCGACGTGTTCGCGGTCGAGCCTGCCAAGGAAAACGTCCTCTTCGGGGCGAGGAACTTCGTCGCCACGCCCCACCTTGGCGCCGCCACGGTCGAGGCGCAGGAGAACGTTGCGCTGCAGGTTGCGGAGCAGATGTCGGATTATATCCTCACAGGCGCAGTGACCAATGCTCTCAACATGCCGTCGGTGACGGCCGAGGAAGCTCCGCGCATCAAGCCCTTCGCGGCGCTGGCCGAAAAGCTCGGCAGCTTTGCTGGCCAGATCTCCGACTACGGATATGAAGAAGTGGTCATCGAGTATGAAGGCGAAGTCGCAGAGCTGAACCGCAAGCCGATCACGGCGGCGCTTCTCGCCGGTCTCCTGCGCGCCTCGCGCGGCGATGTGAACATGGTGTCGGCCCCGGCGATCCTGCACGAGAGCGGCGTCAAACTGACCGAGACGAAAACCGAGTCGAGCCCGGTCTATGACAGCCTGATCCGGATCAAGGTGAAGACCAAGGCCACGAAAAATTCGCCCGAAGGCGGCTGGCGCACGCTCGCCGGCGCGCTGATCGGCGGCAAACCGCGGATCGTCGAAGTGAAAGGCATGGCGCTGGAAGGCGATTTCTCGCCGGTCACGCTGTACGTCAACAATCTCGACAAGCCGGGTTTCATCGGAGCGCTCGGGCAGATGCTGGGCGAGGCAAAAGTCAACATTGCGACCTTCCACCTCGGCCGCCAGGCGGCCGGCGGCGAGGCGATTGCGCTCGTCGGCATCGACTCGATGCCGCCCGCCTCGGTCATCGAAAAGCTCGATGCCCTGCCGCAGGTGCGTTACGCGAAGGTGCTGAGCTTCTAGGCCCGTGACCTCACGGCCACACTTGACGAACCCGGCGCATGGGCGCGATGCCTCATGAAACAGTAATCATGAAGGAGCGCCCATGCGCCGCTTTGCCCTCGCCCTCACACTCGCCGCCTTGCCCGCGATGGCCGCGCAGGCCGGCCCGGTCGATGAAATCCGCTTCGGCGTCGTCCAGCACAATGTGTGCATCGCCAATTGCGACAATGCCGACAAGGAAGACGGGCCCAATATCAGCGGCGAAATCGTGTTCAACTCGCCGGATTTCCTCGACATCATCTGGAGCCCGCGACCCTATGTGATGGGCAGCGTCAACACCGCCGGTGACACGAGCTTCGGCGGGGCAGGGCTGCACTGGAACTGGGACTTCGCAGACGGCTGGTCGCTGGAGCCCGGAGTCGGCTATGTCATCCATGACGGCGAACTGACCTTTCCGTTTCCGCAAGGCGATCCGCGCAACGACCCGATCTCCGCCGAGACGGTCTTCTTCGGCTCGCGCGACCTGTTCCGAACCAGTCTCTCGCTGAACCGGGACCTGGGCGAGAAATGGGGCGCGCAGGTGATGTACGAGCACCTCAGCCATGGCCAGATCCTCGGCAGCGGCCGCAACCAGGGCATCGACAATATCGGCGTCCGGGTCATCTACCGCCTCGGCGAGTAAACCCCGCCCCGCGCGCATCTGTCCCTTGCATTTGCCGGCCAATTCCTGCCCTTGTCGCCGCGGCTGTAAACGGAGCGGAG
>JBGTKE010000062.1:0-8670 GCA_041744775.1 Hyphomonas sp.
CAGCCTTCGATGGCGCAGATGGTCAGCGCGTCCACCGCCTCCCATGCCTCGCACATCTCCGGGCCGGTGCGCAGGCGCACGCGGCGCTCGGCAAGGCCGAGGCGGCGCACGTCCACGCCTTCGGGATCACGCAGATCGGCGCCCATCGTGAAGTTTTCCGGGCGGCCGGTGAGGATGACGGCAGAGATGGCTGGATCGCCCGCGAACAGGCGCGCGGCTTCGGTGAGTTCGCGCATCAGTTTCTGGCTGAGGGCGTTCGCCTTGGCGCCGGTGTCGAAGCTGACGGTGGCGGTCCGGCCTTCCGTCTTGATACGGACGAGATCCATGACGGTCACGCAGCCGGTCCGGCGGGTCGTTCCTCCGGGAGCAGGGACGCGGCATGGCGGATGAACTTGGCGAGCTTCTCAGCGCTTTCGGCGCCTTGGACGGCCACGCGCCGGTTGGCGATATAGGTCGGCACGCCGGTGATACCCATCTGGCGGAAGGACTCAGCCTCCTCGCGCACAACCTCGGTATCCGCGCCGGATTTCAGCAGGTCGGCCACAATGTCCGCCTCCAGATCAATCGATCGCGCGATATCGGTCAGCACCGCATGGTCACCCACGTCGCGGACTTCGTTGAAATAGGCCCGGAACAACGCTTCCTTGGCGGCGGCGCCCTTGCCCTGGCCCTGCGCCCAGCGCACGAGCCGGTGCGCGTCGAAGCTGTTCGGCCGGTGGGTCACGGCGTCGAAGCGGTAGGGGATGTTCTCCGCGTTGCCATAGTCGATCAGCGCTTGGCGCATTGCCGCCATCCGCTCCTTGCCTTCGGGCGAGGAGACGCGGCTCGACATGTAGGCCTTGTAGTCCACGCCTTCGGACGGAATCGTCGGATCGAGTTCATAGGGCCTGAAGAGCAGCTGCACATCGACGTCCCGCGCCAGCGCGCGGGCTTCCTCGATCCGGCGCAGGCCGAGCCAGCACCAGGGGCAGACGATATCCGATACCATTTCGATGACGACGGTCATGGCCGGACTATAGTCCGGCCCGGCGGCGGCGTCACCTTTCGGGCGAAGTTTCCGCCGCGTCCGGGTCGAGCCCGCGCAGTTCCATGGCCGCGCGGATTTCGCGGACCATCCAGACGTCGGGTTTCGGCTCCGGCTTGCGGCGGATTTCGAGGCCGAACGGGAGGGACATGCTGTCGGCCCTGGCGAGGGGTGCGACTGCGGGTTCGGCGAAGAGGGATTGCGGCGCACGTTCGGGAACCAGCGAGGCGAAAAGGAAGCCCGCCGCCAGGATCGCGCCGGCCCAGACGTTCGACTTGAACACGCCGAGCGCGGCTTTTTCACCCTGCATTTTCAGCGTCATCGTCTGCCAGAGCCCGTGGATCAGGAAGGCAAGCGCCATGAGCGCGCCGATCCGGCCGGCATCGTTGAACATCGCGGCGAGGGCAATCAGGGCCGCGGCGCCCATGTGGAAGCAGAACGACATCAGCACGGCCCGCTTGCCAAACAGGCGCGCGGTCGAGCGCACGCCGATCAGCGCGTCGTCCTCGCGGTCTTGCAGGGCGTAGATCGTGTCATAGGCGACGGTCCAGAGAACGAGGCCGAAATACAGGACATAGACGGGGCCGGTGATGACGCTGGCGGTCGCCGCGCCGATCAGGACGCCCCAGTTGAAGGTGAGGCCGAGCCAGGCCTGCGGCCACCAGGTGACGCGCTTGGCGTAGGGATAGACAGCCACCAGGGGCAGGGCGAGCAGGGCGGTGAGCTTGGCGTCGCCGGGCAGCGCCAGCCACACGGCGAAGCCGACGCCCAGTTGTACGAAGAGGAAGACATAGGCCTGCTTCAGCGTCACCGCGCCCGATGGGATCGGTCGCAGGGCGGTGCGGGAGACCCTGGCGTCGAAATCCCGGTCCGTGATGTCGTTCCAGGTGCAGCCGGCGCCGCGCATCACCGCCGCACCGATCAGGAACAGGGCCGCCCAGCCGAGATCGGCGAGGAACAGTCCGCCCGACAGGCGCTGGAAGGCGAGACCAATGAGGCAGGGAATGAACAGCAGCCAGATGCCGACCGGCCGGTCGAACCGTGCCAGCATGGCGTAGGGCCGCCAGCTTGCCGGCAGGCTACCCAGCCAGCCGGGCAGAGCCGTATCAGCCGGATAACTGAACGTTTCCGTATCGTCGTAGCGGGGCGGCGAGCTCATCACGGTTAAATATAATGGATCTGCCATCTGCTCACACCGGTTGTGGTTCCAAAACCACTGGGCGTGATGCAAAAACCACACCTTACGCCCGGTCGAGCCTTGGCGTATGGGAGAAAAATGCCAGTTGCCCCCCGGCTCTACGTAGAGACGCCCCTCGCGGGCGGCACGCTTCTCGACCTTGGCGAGGAAGCCTCGAACTACCTGGCGCGCGTCTTGCGCCTTGGTCTGGGCGGGGAGGCGCGGCTGTTCAATGCCCGGGACGGGGAATGGCTGGCCAGGATTGAAACGGTCGGGGCCCGGCGCGTGTCGGTCCGGCTGGAAACCTGCTTGCGCGCGCCGGGAGCAGCGAAGGCGCCGGGCCTGACGTTGCTCTTCGCCCCGGTCAAGAAGGACGGGACCGACCTGATTGCCGAAAAGGCGACCGAACTCGGCGCTGCGGCGCTGCGCCCGGTCTTTACCGAGCGGACGCAGACGCGCTCGGTGCGCCTCGACCGCATGCGCAAGATCACCCTGGAGGCGGCCGAACAGACCGAGAGACTGGATCTGCCGGAGGTGCTGGAGCCGATGGTGCTGTCGCACGCCCTTGCGGCTCTGCTCCCGGGCACGGCATTGATCGTCTGCGACGAGGGAGGCGGCGGCGCGCCCGTCCTCGACGCGCTCGCCCGCCTCAAGGGCCGGCCTACCGCGATCCTCACCGGCCCGGAAGGCGGGTTCACGGCCTTTGAACGCTCGGCCCTGAAGGCGAGAGCGGACACGTGTCCGGTCAGCCTCGGGCCCCGGATCCTGCGCGCGGAGACGGCCGCCATCTCGGCGATGGCGCTCTGGCAGGCGGTCTGCGGCGACTGGGGTTGAGACTGGCCCACAGTCAATTTCGCAGGGGGCATTGGCGTTGCCACATTTCAGCCTTATCTCCACGCCGGACAGAAACAGAACCCCGGAGGCCGGACGGTGACCACGCCCACCAGCGACATCGACGAGGCCTCGCCCCGCATCGGCGGCAAGACCGAACTCGTCGAATACCTCGAAGCCGGCAACAAGCCGAAAACCGACTGGCGCATCGGCACCGAGCACGAGAAGTTCGGTTTCCTCTGGGATGGTCTGAAGCCGCTGCCCTATGAGGGCAAGGCGTCCGTGCTGGCAATGCTGGAAGGCCTGCGCGACCGGTTTGGCTGGGACCCGATTGTCGAGGGCGGTCACCTGATCGGCCTCAAGAAGAACGGCGCCAGCGTCAGCCTGGAGCCCGGCGGGCAGTTCGAACTGTCCGGCGCGCCGCTGGAATCGATTCACGACACCTGCATAGAAGTCGGCCGACATCTCACCGAAGTGCGCGAACTGGCCGAGCCCCTGGGCATCGGCTTCCTCGGCCTCGGCGCGAGCCCGATCTGGAGCCTCGCCGAGACGCCGGTGATGCCCAAGGGCCGCTACAAGATCATGATGGCCTATATGGACAAGGTCGGGCGCCTCGGCCGCCAGATGATGTTCCGCACCTGCACTGTGCAGGCGAATCTCGATTTCGCCTCCGAAGCTGACATGGTGCAGAAACTGCGTGTGTCGCTGGCGCTTCAGCCGCTCGGCACGGCGTTGTTTGCGAACTCGCCCTTCATCGACGGGCGGCCGAACGGCTTCCTCTCCTACCGCTCGCAGATCTGGACCGACACGGACCCGGATCGCTCGGGCATGCTGCCCTTCGCCTTCGAAAGCGGCTTCGGGTTCGAGCAATACGTGGATTACGCGCTGGATGTGCCGATGTATTTCGTGCGCCGGGGCGGGCAGTACCTCGACGCGAGCGGCCTCAGCTTCCGGGATTTCATGGAAGGCAAGCTGGCGATCCTGCCGGGCGAGCGCCCCGCGATGGACGATTTCGTCGACCACCTCTCGACCATCTTCCCGGAAGTGCGTCTGAAGCGCTTCCTCGAAATGCGCGGCTCGGACGCGGGACCCTGGGACCGGCTCTGCGCCTTCTCGGCCTTCTGGACCGGGATCCTGTATTCGCAATCCTCGCTGGATGCGGCCTGGCACCTCGTGAAGGACTGGTCCGCGCCGGAGCGCGAAGCGATGCGCCAGGGCGTGCGCACCCTGGGCCTGAGGACACCGATCCCGGGCGGGCGTTCGATGCAGGACCTCGCGAAGGACGTGCTCGCCATCTCCCGCGCGGGCCTGCGCGACCGGGCGATGCTGTCCGCCGCCGGCGATGACGAATCGGGTTTCCTCTCGAGCCTTGATGAAAACGCCGCCTCGGGGCTGACCCCGGCCGAAAGGCTGCTGCAGCGCTATCACGGACCGTGGAAAAAAGACCTGACCAAGGTGTTCGCCGAAGAGGCGTATTGAGCTCCGGAACAGTCCATAAACCGTCCAAAAAACCCCGTGTGGACCATGTAGAGCATTTTTGTTGCGCAAATTCCGGTTTGCGCAACGGCAGAAACTGCCTTGAGCCCTCAGACGGAGCATGATCAAATCTTCGTCACAATCGGGTCGCCTGCGGCGAGCCGTGCCACACTTAGCGCGCTGGGGAGCCGTTCATGCTGGTTATTGTTCTGGGCATCATCATCACGCTGGCGACCTGCATTCCGGTGTTCAACCAGATGCGCCAGCACCCGAAGGGGCTGCACATCCTATTCTTCGCGGAAATGTGGGAGCGCTTTTCCTATTATGGCATGCGCGCGCTGCTGATCTTCTACCTGACCCAGCACTTCCTGTTCGATGACCGCACAGCGCAGGGCCAGTACGGATCCTACACGGCGCTGGTTTACCTCCTGCCGCTGCTCGGCGGCTTCCTCGCGGACAGGTATCTCGGCAATCGCAAGGCTATCGCCTTCGGCGCATTGCTGCTGGTTGCGGGTCACTTGACGATGGGCCTGCACGGCCCGCAGGCGACGCAGACGATGACGGTCGACGGCGTCGAATACAATCTCGCGGTCGAAGGCCGGGGCGGTTCGCGCCAGGTCTTCATCGAGACCGGCACGCAGCGTTGCTTGTTCGGCGCCGAAGCGGCGGCCGGCGAGTGCTCGGCCAATGTGACACCGGAAGGTGGCATCGCCTTCACCGGCCTTGAAGCCGGCAGCCCGCTTCCCACGGTCATTCCGAATGTCATGGAGACGTTGTCCGAGCCCGTGCGCAATCCTCTGTTCACGAACATTCTCTTCCTCGCCCTGGCGCTGATCGTGATGGGTGTCGGCTATCTCAAGGCCAACATCTCCTCGATCGTCGGCCAGCTCTACGAAGAAAATGATCCGCGCCGCGATGCCGGCTTTACGCTCTACTATTACGGAATCAACCTGGGTGCCTTCTGGGCGGCGATCCTGTGCGGCTATCTTGGCCAGACGGTCGGCTGGTGGGCGGGATTCGGCCTCGCCGCAGTCGGCATGGCGTTCGGCTGGCTGGTCTTCACGCGCCGCCGCCTCGCGTTCTGGACAGTGGGCGAACCGCAATTGCCGGACCATGTCGGCGCGCCGCCGAACCCGGAGCTGCTGGCGAAGAAAGTGGCCGGCCCGATCACGTTTGAATGGATGCTTTACCTGCTGGCCATTCCCGGCGTGGCGGTCGTCTGGTACCTGCTTCAGACTCCTCAGTACACGTTCTTCACGCTGATGAGCGGTCTCGTGTTGTTTGGCGGCTACATCACTTATTTCATGGTGACCAAGTGCAGCTGGCGGGAGAGCCAGGAGCTGATCCTCGCGCTGTTCCTGATCTTCATGTCGGTGGTCTTCTGGTCGCTTTTCGAACAGGCCGGGTCCTCGCTGAACCAGTTTGCCGAGCGCAACACGCAGCTGCCGAATGACGGCTTCATGACGGTCACCGCGGCGCAGACGCAAAGCTTCAACTCCGGCTTCATCCTGCTCTTCGCGCCGGCCTTCGCGGCCCTCTGGGCCTGGCTTGGCGTGCGCAAGGCAGACCCCAATACGGCGCTGAAATTTGCGCTCGCGCTGGTTCAGGTCGGCCTGGGCTTCTGGGTGCTGGTCTGGGGTGTTCAGTTCGCGGATGAAAGCTTCCGCGTGCCGCTGATCTTCCTCGTGCTGGCCTATCTCCTGCACACGACCGGCGAGCTTTGCCTGTCGCCCGTGGGCCTGTCGATGATCACCAAGCTGTCGCCGGCAGCGGTCGTCAGCTTCATGATGGCGGGCTGGTTCCTGTCCTCGGCTTTCGCGCAATACGTGGCGGGCCTGATCGCGCAATTTACGGCAAGTGACACGGTCGCTGGCCAGGTGCTCGACCCCGGCAAGGCGCTCGCGACCTATTCGGACGTCTTCTGGGGCCTCGGCGTGATTGCCATCATCCTCGGCGTCCTGCTCGGCCTCGCAAGTTTCTTTCTGAAGTATCTCGGCCACGGCAAGGCCGGACGCCTCGCCAGCAAAGCCGCCCTCGAAGCCGAAGCGGCACGAGGCCTCGCGGATTGAAGTTCGAGTCCTGACCAGACCTTATGAGTTCAGAACCTAGTTGTAGTTCTGCGGAACGCCCGGCAGCGTTTCGACGGTGTCGATCACGCGGAAGTGCAACGCGATGAACTCGGGCGTGAACAGCAGCTGCAGATCGCCGGGGGCGAGCAGGCCTTCCCAGGCGGCCAACTGCTCAGGACCACTTTCTGCGTAGAGCACGGCAGCGCCCGCCTCATCGACGAGAATGGCGCCGTACGTCTGCAGCGCCCGGGCTATGACTTTTGCGGCAGGTGACAGCAGCGTGTTGTCGAGATCGTAGCCGGGATCGAGCTGGATCCGGGCGCCCATCGGCAGGCCTAGATGGCGTTCACTCGCCTTGTCGGCAGCTTGCAGCGCCATGCTGGCGGGCGGAACGAACTTGCCGGTACGGGCCGCCGGATAGGCGAAGGCGAGGGCATGGTCGATACGGCCGGCCTTGACTTCGTCCACCCGGATCAGTCCGGCGAGCAGCGGGATGCCCGAGGGGCGGGCGCCGCCGGAGAGATCGGCGCGTTCGGCTTTCATCCAGGGAATCGCGACGCCGGTCCCCGAGAGGTCGACCGCTGCGCCGAAGCCGGCATACCATTCGCCGTCGGGCAACGGGCCCGACTGGCGCATGTCCCAGGCGAGATTGCGGATGGGATCGACGAGCGTGAAGTAGTTGCTCTGGGCTGCCGGGGTTTCCGGCGCCAGCGCGTCCGCCGGAATGGGAATCGTCTGGCCAGGCTCGAAGCCGGGACCGTGACGGCCCGCGTACAGGGCGCGGACGCGGCGTTGCGGCGACTTCGAGGAGTCGAAATACTTAACCATGACCGACCATTCGGGCATGTTCACATAGAACGCGCCGGTGGCCCCGAGATCGGCGACGAGGACGTCCGATTTCGGGTCAATCCGGGCGTCTGCCGGGATCGGCGTGTTCCACGGGCTGTCCGCCGAAAAGGGCCGCCAGCCCGGCGCAGGCTCGGCCGGCACCGTGAGAGTGGTCAGCGGAATGGCGCCGGTCTGGGCGCAGCCGGTCACAAAGGCAGCGCCGAGCAGGGCGGCGGCAGGCAGGAGTTGGCGCAACATGGACAATGGTCTCCGAACGCAGGTCTGGGGCCCTCGTTGCAAGATACCTGCCGATCGCCCCCAACGCGAGGTTCCAGCGCGCAATAAGTCAGGCCCGCCGGACCGAGAGTGTCATCGTGCCCGAAAGTGTTGCGCCGGGCAGGAGAACCGCCATCTGTTCAGCTTCCGAAAGCCGGTCCAAGTTGACGGCATTGTTCACGTGCGAGACGGGCTCAACGCAGAAACAGGACTTTCCCAGCGGGGTATAGATCACGAGATTGCCGAGCGAAGGCGAGGCTGTGATGGAGACGACCAGGCCGGTTACCCCGCCGAACTCCGCTCGCCCGGTCCACCCATGAAAACAATGATCGAGTCCGGGCGCGCTCAGGTCCGCCGGAGCGGCTTCGCGCCGGTGCGGAAGTCCGGCTTCGCCCGGCAGCGTTGCCCATCGCCCGCCCGTTGCCGCAGCCAGCCACATGCCTTCCGGACGCACAAAATATGGGTGCAGCCCGATGCCGGCCGGCATCGGCTGCGTGTCTAGATTGGTGATCGAGACCGTGATGTGCAGCCGGTTAGATTCCGCCCTGACGTCTTGCTCTGCGCGGTATCGCCAGGGCCAAGCGCCGCGCGTATGCTCGAACCCCATCCGCGCCTCGCCGTTCCCCGCCGCCTCGACCGTCCACCCCTCACGCCATCCCCGGCCATGCAGCGCATGCGGCGCGGTATACTCCGGGGCCGGAAGATTTATGTCGCGGCCCCGGAAGCAAAACCTTGCATCGCGGATCCGGTTCGAATACGGCACCAGCGGAAAGCACCCCGCAGGCTGCGCCGCCGCCGCGCGCCCGGATTCGCCCGGCGCCAGTACCGGATGCCCGCGCCAGTCTGCGCGCACGATTCGCCCGCCATTGGCCGCGTCGAGTTCTACCACCCAATCGCCATCGCGAAGGACCAGCCCGCCGTCCGCCACCGCTCACTCTGCGCGTTCGATTTGCGGATGGCGCGCCTTCAGCGCCGCCCACCAGGCCGCC